>JAEELF010000029.1 GCA_016288815.1 Ruminococcus sp. | reverse complement strand
TACTGCTTCACTCTCATTGAAGATGTGTTGGTTGAGAAATAGAAATGATGCAATCCGTCGATTTTTCTTGGTTTTAACATCGCTTTTACATTCGGGAATCCTTCTTCATCAACTGAGCATATATAAGCAACTTTTTGTTTTCTGATAAACGATAGCACTGTATCCATGTTCATAGCATTTCTGACCCACCATTCCGATATTTTTTTATATCACTTCATTATACCATAATCCTTCCATTTCATCAAGTCAAAACAGGCAAAAAAATAGCGGCTCACCGAAGTGAGCCGCAGCCGGAAGCATATCATACTGCTTCATGGAACAGGATCTTGTTTACTTTTCAGCAGGCTCCCACTTGCATCTCACGGGAGAAACGATCGAGCCTTCCTTCTTCATTTCAGCCATAGCCTTGTCGACAACTTTTCTGTCAAGACCTGTCAGCTCAGCGATCTTGCCTGCATTCAGCGGCTCTCCTGCCTTTTTCATTGCTTCAAGGATCTGTTCTTTTTCTGCCATTTGTGTGACCTCCTAAATCTCAATTTCTTCCTTGTTATGCTCATTCGGCGAAGCGTTTATCAGCCTTTCGGGAGTGATGATGACCACACACTTTAAATGCATAACACCCTTGAAAGTATCCTGCGTGAGCTGACTGTAATGCTCATAGGCTTCGCCCTCATATACAAGCTCCGCCGTTCCCTTTATCTGGTACGCTTCGCCCGTCATTGGATTTGCACACGCAACAGCGACCTTACCGGTTGCCTTGATGTTTTCGAGCGTTGTTTCGAGTAAAACTGCACCAACTGCAAGCTTTCCGTCCTCGCACACACGCTTGAAGCCCATGGGAACGACATTTGGTTCATCACCGCAGGTAGCTATATACCAAAGATTTTCATTGAAAACCTTTTTAACGTCGTCGGGTAACATTGCGATCAAAGCTGCATATTCAGCCAGTTCTGGAGACCGATCTTTTCGATCAGCTCAAGCTGCTGCTCGTCCCAGTACAGATCTTCTTCCTCGTCCTGATAATATGTCTTCAGCATATCAAAGGTGGAGTAATCGTCCCTTGCTTCCTCGACCAGCGTTTTCAGCCAGGCAAGACCGTCTTTGGAAGTCTGAAGATCATACTTGATAAACTCGACAACATCAGTGAAAACAGGTTCTTCCTTCTTAGCACCGTTTTTCACTTCGCCGCCAAGATCAAGGATACAGTCGATGCACTTGTCAACATAGCCTCTTTCTTTCCTTCGTCTCGTCGGCGGTCACTCTGTATGACTCCATTGCTGTTACCTCACTTTGATGATCCTGCTGCGGGGACGCTGAGCCGGCACATAAAACAGCAATGCGCAGGTCGGGAGGTCTGTGTTTTTTGCGCCTTATAGTTTCAAGCTATAGCTCAGGATAAATAAATACGATTAAAAAGGGTATTGCATTTTCCGGGGGACGGGTGTATAATATACTTAACAGATAGGAATTATCGAGTTGCTATCAGAAGGAGGAATTTATTATGTCTAAAATTTTTAAAGGTGCAACAGGTCTTATCGGAAATACTCCCCTCGTGGAGTTCACAAACATCGAAAAGTCCCAGGGTATAGGGGCTACAGTTCTCGCTAAGCTCGAGTACTTCAACCCCGCGGGAAGCGTCAAGGACAGGATCGCCCTCGCGATGATCGAAGACGCTGAGAAGAAGGGTCTGCTCAAGCAGAACTCGACTATCATCGAGCCTACTTCCGGCAATACCGGTATCGGTCTTGCTTCCATAGCAGCTGCAAAGGGCTACAGGATAATCCTTACGATGCCCGAGACCATGAGCGTTGAGAGAAGAAATATCCTCAAGGCTTACGGTGCGGAGATAGTCCTCACTGAGGGCTCCAAGGGCATGAAGGGCGCTATCGCCAAGGCTGAGGAGCTCGCCAAGGAGACTCCTGACAGCTTCGTTCCCGAGCAGTTCGAGAACCCCGCTAACCCTGAGATACACAGACTCACTACAGGTCCCGAGATCTGGAACGACACCGACGGAAAGGTCGATATCTTCATCGCAGGCGTCGGCACAGGCGGTACTGTTACGGGTACCGGTGAGTATCTGAAATCCCAGAACCCCAACGTGAAGGTCGTTGCTGTTGAGCCGAAGGATTCACCTGTTCTCTCCAAGGGCACGGCTGGTCCGCACAAGATACAGGGTATCGGCGCGGGATTCGTTCCCAAGACGCTCAACACCGATGTCTACGATGAGGTCATCGCTGTCGCTAATGAGGACGCTTTCGAGACCTCTAAGCTCATCGCCAAGCAGGAGGGCGTGCTCGTGGGTATCTCCGCCGGCGCCGCTTACTTCGCTGCCCTCGAGCTCGCTAAGAGACCCGAGAATAAGGGCAAAACTATCGTGGCTCTGCTCCCCGACAGCGGCGACAGATACTACTCCACTCCCCTTTTCAGCGACTGATATACAAACAGCTCAGAGCGACCTCTGAGCTGTTTTCATTTTATGCAGAAAAATTCCCGGGAAAGACGATAAGACTTTCCCGGGAATTGTCAGTTTCAGATGTAATACATAGGCTCGAGGGCTTCGGATTTTTTTGCGGCAAAGCGGTCAGCGAGGTATTTGAGCGTCAGGCTCTGCGAGAACTCCTGAAGGTACTCGTTGACCGGCTCCCACAGGCACTCCGAGATAGTTTCGGTCGCATTCGCTTCGAGCTGATCGTTGAATTCCGACGGTGCGAGGATAGTGCTGTCCAACGCGTTGACGACCTCGCTGAGAGTTATGCTCGCGGGGTCGCGCGAAAGGACGTACCCGCCGCCGGAGCCCTTGACACTGCGCAGAAGTCCTGCCTGTTTGAGCAGCGGGATTATCTGCTCAAGATACTTCGCGGAGATATTGTTGCGCTGGGATATCGCGTTGACCTTCACGATGTTTTCGGACAAATCGCTCCACGAATTGACAGCGATGTCCACCAGTGCGATGATACCGCACTCGACCTTTGATGATACTCTCATTTTTAATGCCACCTCACTATTTGTATATAATTCCTATTTATATACTAAGTATAACATATCCTGCGGACTATTTCAAGTCATTTGGCTATAGTATTTGCCTATATATCGCTATCACTTCACCCGCCTATAGCAATAACATATACCGGTCTATCGGAAATTGCAATGACCGTTCTGCGGATATCCTATTGACGCAGGCGCGATCATGTGGTATATTGTATACATAGCAGTTCGATATGTATTGAAGGAGGTTCGAAATGAAAAAGATAAGCGTCGTTTCTGTTGACAGGATCGGTCTCGTGGGCGAGATATCGAAGATACTCAGCCGTGTGAACGGTAACATCATCTCTCATACGGCTAATGTTTCCTCCGAGGGGACGACCGCCATTTCCCGCTTCAGTGCAGACGTTGACCTCGGCGCGGAGTGCGATAACGAGGCTCTTTCAAGGAGGCTCAGGAAGATAAAAAACGTAAGGCAGGTCACGGTCACGGACATCTGAGGGAAATGCGTGCGGGCTCACGCGGACAGTCGGGAGGCAGCTTCTCCGGTCACGGGGAAGCTGTTTTTGTGCGCATTAAAATTTGTTATATAGTACAAACAAATTTTACTTTCAGTCATGAAAAATGTTAAAGGATACAAACTGATCTGACACTCCCCTGCCGATGCTTGACAAATCAGGCGGCGTGTGATATTATATTATAGGTTAGCGAGAGCTAACCTATTTAATAGCAAATGGTTAGCGATTTCTAACCCAAGGAGGAAAGAATGATGCCGCTTAATATGGCTGAGCAGGAAAAGGAGCTCATTATCCGGAAGATCGGCGGAAATCCCGAAGTCAAGAAGCATCTGGAGGATCTCGGGTTCCACGTCGGCGGAGTGGTGAGCGTGGTGTCAAGGCTCGGCAATAATCTGATCGTCAAGGTCAAGGAATCAAGGATCGCGGTCAGCGATGAACTTGCAAGAAAGATAATGATCTGAGGTGAAATGTATGAACACTCTGAGAGATACTGCTATCGGCGATACCGTGAAGGTCGTCAGGGTACACGGCGAGGGCGCTGTCAGACGCCGTATCATGGACATGGGGCTGACAAAGGGAACTGAGGTCAGCGTCCGCAAGGTCGCTCCGCTCGGAGACCCTATCGAGGTCACTGTCCGGGGGTACGAGCTCTCTATCCGCAAGGCGGACGCGGAGATGATCGAGGTCTGCTGAACACTGCGGAGGGAAGCCTCCGTTTTTTATGAGCAGGAGTTAGCTTATGCTACCCTGCTGCATTTTTGAGGAAGGAAGAATTTGAAATGAACATACGCATTGCTCTCGCAGGAAACCCTAACTGCGGCAAAACAACGCTGTTTAACGCCCTGACCGGCTCCAATCAGTTCGTCGGGAACTGGCCGGGAGTCACAGTTGAGAAGAAGGAAGGCAGGCTGAAAAAGCACAGTGACGTTACTGTCACGGACCTCCCGGGTATCTATTCGCTGTCGCCGTACACGCTCGAGGAGGTCGTTGCGAGAAACTACCTCATCGGGGAGCGTCCCGACGCTATCCTGAACATCATCGACGGTACGAACCTCGAGCGAAATCTCTACCTCACGACACAGCTCACTGAGCTCGGCATACCGGTCGTGGTGGCTGTCAACATGATGGACATCGTCAACAAGAACGGCGACCAGATCAACACTCAGGAGCTCGCACGTCAGCTCGGGTGCAGAGTCGTGGAGGTATCCGCGCTCAAGGGCACCGGCATCCAGGAAGCTGCTGAGGCTGCCATAAAGGCTGCAAAGAGTGACAAGACCGTCCCTATGCATACGTTCTCGGGACCGGTCGAGCATGCTATCGCGCACATCGAGGAGGCTGTAGTCCACGATCTCCCCGAGGAGCAGCAGCGCTGGTACGCCCTGAAGGTGTTCGAGCGCGACGAGAAGGTACTCGAGCAGCTGAAGCTTTCCGCGGATAAGCTCAAGCACATCGAGGGCGACATCGCCGCAGCCGAAAAGGAGCTCGACGACGACGCAGAGAGCATCATCACAAACGAGCGCTATATCTACATTTCCGACGTCATCAGGTCGTGCTACAAGAAGCGTCACTCGGGGGAGCTCTCCTCCTCCGACAAGATCGACAAGGTCGTGACGAACCGCTGGCTCGGTCTGCCGATATTCGCTGCAATCATGTTCGCGGTGTACTGGATCGCGATGGTAGGTGTCGGTGCTCCGCTGACTGACTTCACCAACGACAACATCTTCGGCGACGGCTTCCACCTCTTCGGTATCGGCTCCGCGAAGTACTCCGAGGTGGCTGATGAGTACGCCGGCGCTCAGCAGATAATCGACGGCTACGATGCTTACATAGAGGAGCACGGCAAGGCTCCCGCGAACGATTTCACATACGAGGTCGAGGACGAGGAGACCCTCGAGATAACCGAGGAGACGGCTTCACTCAGCGACTACGATGCTGCTGTTGCGAGCGTTGAGCGTATCGGCGACGAGCCCGACCCCGCTGACTACGGTGTGTTCATCCCGAGTATCCCCGCGCTCGCAGAAAAGGGTCTCGACGCTGTGAACGCAGCCGACTGGCTCAAGGGTCTCATCATCGACGGTATCATCGCCGGCGTGGGCGCGGTCCTCGGATTCGTCCCGCAGATGCTCGTGCTCTTCCTCATGCTCGCATTCCTTGAAGCCTGCGGATACATGGCGCGTATCGCTTTCGTGCTCGACAGAGTATTCAGGAAGTTCGGTCTCTCGGGCAAGTCCTTTATCCCGATGCTCATCGGTACGGGCTGCGGCGTGCCGGGTATCATGGCGAGCCGTACTATCGAGAACGAGCGTGACCGCCGCATGACTATAATCACTACCACCTTTATCCCATGCGGCGCTAAGGTACCCTTCATCGCGATGATAGCGGGCGCGATATTCGGCGGCTCGGCATGGGTGGCTACGTCGGCTTACTTCATCGGAATGGCAGCTATAATCATTTCCGGTATCATGCTCAAAAAGACCAAAATGTTCGCCGGGGAGCCCGCACCCTTCGTTATGGAGCTCCCTGCCTACCACCTCCCCACTGTCGGTAACGTGTTGCGTTCGATGTGGGAGCGCGGCTGGTCGTTCATCAAGAAGGCGGGAACTATCATACTCCTCTCGACTGTTGTCATCTGGTTCACGAGCCGCTTCGGTATCGTGGACGGCAGCTTCAGTATGCTCGAGGAGGATCAGCTCGACGCTTCGTTCCTCGCTAAGATAGGCAGCGGTATCGCGTGGATATTCGCTCCTCTCGGCTGGGGCAACTGGCAGGCGGCTGTCGCGTCTATCACGGGACTCGTCGCGAAGGAGAACATCGTCGGCACTATGGGTACGCTCTACGGCGGCGGAGATCAGACTGCATGGCAGGCGCTCGCGGGTGCTTTCACAGGTATCACGGGATTTTCCTTCCTTGTGTTCAATCTGCTCTGCGCACCGTGCTTCGCGGCGATCGGCGCTATCAAGCGTGAGATGAACAACGCTAAGTGGACGTGGTTCGCTATCCTGTATCAGTGCGGATTCGCTTACGCTGCCGCGCTGATGATAAATCAGTTCGGCGGGCTCTTCACGGGTGACGTGAACATTATCGGGCTCGTATTCGCAGTGGCTATACTTGCGGGCATGATCTATATGCTGTTCTTCAAGCAGTACAGGGAGGGCACAAAGCCTGCAAAGCTCGCTGTCAAGTCATAAGGAGTGACGGATATGCTTTCGTGGTTATCGGAGAACATCGGAACGATCATCGTTGCGCTGGTGCTGCTCTGTATCATTGCGGCAATCATCAGGAAACTGATAAAAGACAAAAAAAGCGGGAGGAAGTCCTGCGGGTGCGGCTGTGAGAACTGCGCCATGCACGGACACTGCAATGACACGCGGAAATAGCTCCCCGTGACTTCTCCCTGATTTAACACAAAAAACACCCTGCTGTCGGTGATACTGACAGCAGGGTGTTTTCATATCTTCATCTGACTGCGGGGAGAGATCAGTCCTCTCTCTTCCGCGCGATGAGGGCTGCTCCGAGCGACGAGATGAGCACTGCCGCTGAAACGACTGGTGCATCTGCTCCCGTCTTCGGGCTGGAGGTGCTCCCTGCGGACGCGGAGGTCGCAGCCGCTGCGGTGGTCGTGGTGGTCTGTGTTGTCTCAGCCGGAGCGGTGGTGACAGTCGCCGATGTTGTGGTCTCGGCAGTCTCTTCGGGAGCGGGCGCTTCCGCTGCGAGCGTATAGGACGCTGCGGCGTCGCTCTTTCCTGCATTGCTGAGGGTCGAGATACTGATCGTGTAGGACTTGCTGCTGTCAACGCCCTCGAGCGTTATCGGGCTCTCCGTGCCGCTCGCTTTGACTCTTGAGCCGTCCTCCGCGAGGGCAGTCACCTTGTATCCCCTTATCGTTACATCGTCGGGATTCTCGGGAGCGGTGAAGCTGACGGTCACGTTCTCACCGTCGCGGACAGCACTGATATCGTCCGGATCGCCGGGCTTCCTGAGGTCGTATGTGCCGTCCTCGGTGATGTGTATGAAATTGTAGTGGCAGCCCGAGCCCATCCAGCAGGTGAAGAGGATATCCCCTGTTTCCCCGGGTGTGAACTCATAGACGAAATTCTCGCCCTCCGTGAGCGTGAGGTGTCCCTCCTCCTTGTTGTGGGAATCAGTTCCCCAGCCGAGGTCCGGTATCTTGATCGTCGCTCCGCAGCCCTTGAGGGCAGTTCCCTCGGGGACATTCACATACCACCTGACGGTCTCCCCCGGCTTTGCGGAGATAGTACCGTTCCACAGATCACTGTATTCGGTGACGATGGTCTGCACGTTTTCATTCTCCTCGGCGTATGCGGTCGGCGCAGCAGACAGCGCTGCGAGGACTATGACTGAAGCAGCTCCTGCTGCGAAAAACCTTGAAAAATTCTTGTTCATATCTATCTCTCCTTAATACTCACTGATCTCAATGACCTTTATCACATTGTCTTCCCATATGCCTGTTACTGTCACATATAATCCGTCCATTCGGCTCGTCTGACGGAGGTATCCCCACGTCAGCTCCTGACCGTTCTCGTCGAACATATAGAATATCCAGCTGCCGTCCTCCTGCTGTATATCGAGACCGTAGCCGCTCGCACGGCACTCGTCCATGAGCATACACGGAAGGTCGTGGGAGGGCGGGTCCTCAAAGTCGCTGCAGTCCTCGTCTATGAGCACGCCAAGGAAAGTGTCGTACTGCGGATCGGCGGAGGCGGTCTCCTCCTGAGCTCCTTCAGCAACAGCTTCGGTCTGCGGCTCTGCGAGCTGTTCGAGCTCGAGGTCGTGAGCAGCGGCGGCGGAAGTCGTCCCGGCAGCCTCAGCTGTAGTCACAGATGCTTCGGTGACGGCTGATGTCTCAGTAATTATTTCCTGTTCCCCGGCGGGAGAGGTCTGCTGCGGGGCGGGGTCGTTCAGAGGGAGCGCTGCCGCGATAGTCGCAGGCGGCACATCATAGCTCGTCCTTTTCGGCGCTGACGGCGTGCCCGGCTCTGACTGTCCGCAGGCTGTGAGCAGTACCGTAAGCGCTGCTGCCGCTATCAGTTTATTGTTCAATGCTGCCGCCTCCGTTCCGCAGTTCAAAGGTCTCGGGGGAATAGCTCTGGAACTCTCTATCGTGAGTCACTACGACCACTCCCTTGCCCTTTTTGTATTCCTCGTAGAGCACCTCGCGGACTATCGCTGCGCTGCTCTCGTCGAGGTTAGATGTAGGCTCGTCAACGAGCAGGAGCGGCGTGTCGAGGACTATCACCCGCGCAAGGAGCGACCGGCGGTATTCCCCGCCCGAGAGCTCCGAGGGGTAGGAGTCAATGACCTTGTCGATACCGAGTCTCTGTGCGAGCTCCATTACCTTCCTGCTGTCAGTTTTTTTGCCGCTTAGCTCGGACGGTGCAACGATGTTCTGCCACACGGTGAGCTCCGGGATAAGCGAATTGCCCTGCGTCATGTAGCCTATCTTCTCATTGCGGAGCTTTATGCGCTCACGCTCTCTGAGTGAGTAGAGGCTTTTCCCGTCGATGCTGACCTCGCCGGTGTCCGGCTTGAGCATTCCCGAGATGATGTTCAGCAGGGTGGTCTTTCCGCAGCCGGATTCGCCCGTGATACACAGAAAGCTCCCCTCTGAGGCTGAGATGCTCGAATGTGCAAGTCCGTTCTTCCCGAACGTTTTCGATATATTTTCTGCTTTGAGTGTCATAGCTGTTCCTCCTGTAGTCTGGCGGGCTCCGTGCGCATCACGCCCGCGAAGGTGACTGAGAATCCAAGCGCGAGCATGATGATGTCGACCCCGAGGACGAACGCTCCGAGGAGAGCCATGTTCCCTGCTCCGATGAATTTGTACGGCAGCTCCAGTGAGCGCTTTATCACGTCATGCAGAGGCAGTACGACCATCATCGCCAGCGCGATACCGGACAGCGCTGCGAACAGCGTGAGGTAGAGGTATTCGAGCGCGAATATCTCCACTATCTTCCCGCGGCTTATCCCGACGGACAGCAGGCTTCCCACGCGGCTCCTGCGCTGGTGGAAGGAAAGCGTGATGACCGAGAACAGTGCCACGGATGCAAGGAGCACCACGAATGTGCTTATCACTGTGCCGAAGCTCCTGAAATAGCCGAGCTCCTTCAGCAGTTCCTTTGTCATTCCCTCAACTGTATATGCAGCTGCGCCGCTCGAACTGAGCGCCGAGTTTATTCCGCTCTTTACTGCGTCGATATCTGCGCCGCCGGCGGTCTTTATCAGTATCATCGAGCTTATGCCCGTTCTTTCGCCGAAGATGTGTTTGTACTGCTCATCGGCGGTGATGGCGTCTGCCGCTTCGAGACTGACGAATGCGCTCTGATCGTAGCCCATGCCTGTTTCGTCGAGCACTGCGGCGACGGTGAAGTCTCTGTTGAAGAAGTTTATGGTAGAGCCGGTGGCAAGTCCGCAGCCGGAGCCCGCGATGAGCTCGTCCGGCGCGAGAGAATCTATCCCCATTGAGCTGAGGTTCCTGCCGACTGCGAAATCGTTTGCGGTGTCGATCGCGATTATCTGTACTCCCGATGCGGAGCAGCAGTCCATTTGCAGAGTCTCGAGAAAAAGCTGGCGGCTGACCTTGTCTATGCCGGCTATGCCTCTGAGCTTTTCAGTGGGGTCGGCGTCGAAAAGAATGGTGCACGCTTCGCCCTCGAAAAGCGAGCTTTTCGCGCTCTCGCTGTACCCCGACGGAACGACGATGATGTCCGCGTTCACATAGCCGGCTGCCTGCTCGACTCCGGACCTGATATTCCTGATGAAGTAGCTGACGCTGTAAAGACAGACTGACGTGATGAACACGAGCAGAAATATGACGACGCTTCGGAACCTCTGCTTTGAGATGCTTTGCAGTGCGTATTTAGCTGGTGTGAGCATGGCTCTCGCTCCTTAGATAACGGTTCAGTAAGCTGATGAATGCAAACACTGCGGTGAGCGCGATGAGGAGTATACCGCCGAGCCGCAGAGCGGGGAAGGTCTTCATGTTGCATGACATCGACGCTATCCTGCACCTTCCGAAAGCGGGGGTGAATATGAGGAGCACGCCGCCTGCTGCACTGATGAGCGAGCTCATGATCTGTACGGGTCTGTTTTTTACCGCGGATCTCACTGCGCTGACTGCGATGATGACGCCAAGGACGATACAAGCTGTCCGCGTGCTGCGCTCGCACGGCATCTCCATGAGCCCGTGGCAGGGCTTGCAGAATGTGTTGACGGCGATGAGCAGTGAGCCGGCGATGATGATGTATATCGAAGATAATATCCTGTTTTGCATTTTAAGATCTCCCAAATATTAGTATTCATGTATGATTAGTATGTTTTAGCTGCTGTTTTAGTATACAGCTTTTCGGGCTCAATGTCAATATTCCGGAGCATACCGTTTTACTATCACGGGTTATAGGGTGAGGTTATCTGTGCTGAAGTCTGCGTAGACAGCGTAATTTCCGACGGATAAGCGCCATGTGCTAATATGCAGATAAGACCGGCTGCTTTCACAATCGGTCTCATCATATACTCTTTTTTTGCACTATTATCCGTTTACACAGAATTTGGGATCGACTCTACCATGAAAAAAGGACTGCTGCAATTTACGCAGCAGTCCGATTTTATTGTCAGAGTTCACTTCCATATTCATTTCTAACTGTGATTCCAATAGAATTTAAATATGCACAAACTTCTTGCCGGTTTACTCCAAAATTCAACTCGTCTGAACGATAAGCACGGTCTAGCACCAAAGAACGTCCCGTTTTTTCTTTAATTATTTCTACTTCATTTTTATTAAACACATACCGCAAGAAGTACGAGGACTATATCTGCGTGGACGCTGTGGGAGAGCTGATACGTCCCAACTATGTATCGGACCACTTCCCCATAGTGCTCCGCAAGAACGGTCTGCGGAAGATACGCTTCCACGACCTGCGGCACAGTTGTGCCAGTCTGCTCCTTGCAAACGGAGTGCAGATGAAGCTGATACAGGAATGGCTGGGTCACAGCGACATAGGTACAACGAGCAACGTGTACAGCCATGTGGACAGCGAAAGCAAGAAGCTTAGTGCGGATGCGATTGCTAAAGCACTCTCAGAGTATAATAAAAGCCTCCGGACGTTGTGTCCAGAGGTCATATATAAAAAGTATATTTGAAATCGTAATTAGTATAATGCGCGGAATGAAAATCGCGTCCCAGAAAAACTGAGACGCAAAATTGGCTGCGCGGGCTCCGCGCTGGCGCAGTGGGTGGGATTCGAACCCACGTCCCTCAAGGGGCATCATGATTTCGAGCAAATAGAAAACCTTCCCATTTGGTCACTTATCGTCTTAAAAAAACGCCGTTTTTCCCTGATTTTGAGCACTTTTCTGCGAGAATTCGGAAATTTGCGAGAAAAATG
>JAEELF010000028.1 GCA_016288815.1 Ruminococcus sp. | reverse complement strand
CTGTCAAAAAATCCCATGCCATACCCCAAAGATTTTAACAGGGTATGGCATGGGATTTTTTCATAATGGGATTCTAAAGGGAATCTATTCCCTTTAGCGGGAGTTTGAGGGCAGAGCCCTCATTTCTGATCCATCGGAGATACCACTGCTCACAGGAAGTAGACAACGACCTCAGCAGGATCGAAGAGGCGCAGCTTGCCCAGACCGGCTGAGAGAAGGAGTCGCGTTTTACCGAGAGTATATACCCCTTTGGTATATTTTGGGAAGAGGGTGCGCTCGGGAGAGAAAATCCCGACTCCGAAGAGACGCACCGCGCCGCCGTGAACGTGTCCGGAGAAGACGCAGTCCGCGCCCCACTGGGAGTAGACGTCGGCGAAGAGGGGATTGTGCGCGAGGAGGAGCACTTCCCCGTCCGGACGTGTGCCGATGAGGGCGTTCATCTCGGCGAGTGTGAAGCCGTCGAGGTGTCGGTAGGAGCTGCCATTTTTGTAGGTCGAGTACTTATGCTCGAGACCGTAAATGCGGAGCTGCCTGCCCTTGACGTTGATGTCAGCAGAGGCGTTTCTTAGCAATATAGCGTCAGTTCCGGCGAGCATCTCCATGAACGCGGAGAGTCTTTCCGGGGGAAGGCTCTGCTCGTGGTTGCCGAAAACTATGTACACCGGAGCGATGCCGCAGAGCTGCCGGAGGGTCGCGCCGGCGGTGGTGAAGTCGGTCTCCGTGCGGGAGACGATGTCCCCGGTGACGAAGATGAGGTCGGGACTTTCGGCGCGGATCTTCTCGCAGAGCCGCACGTTTTCGCGTCCGAAGCGGCGCTTATGGAGGTCGGAAACGTGGGCTATTTTAATGCCGCTGCCGAGCTTTTCCCGACGTACTGTCAGGATGAAAAGGTTCTCAGCGGCGGCATATATCGCGAGTAAAACTATTACTATAAGTATTAATATCAGCACTTGGTTTTCCTTCTGAAAATGTGTAGGGGGCGGCATCCCCTACAGTTCAGTCTTTATTTTTTTCCTGTCCAGCCGCTTGAGCACCGGTATATCTATCAGCGCAAATACGCCCAGATACGCCGAGGTCAGCACGAAGCGTCCGGAGTATGTCGCGATACGCTCCTGAACCGTGCCCGCATATGCGGTCTCCGGGTCGAAATTGCTGATGTCCGGCGCGGCGATGAGCATTATCACCGTCAGGACTATCCCCGTGACTAGCGGCACTGCGACCGCGAAAAGTCCCAGGAAGCGCCGCGAGAAGTTTTCCTCCCTGCCGGCGTCGAGCGCGACAAGGTGGTAGGCTATGCACAGTATCAGGGGCGTGAACAGCGTGAATACCCAGCTGTAGCCCAGCTTTTCGTAGGCGTACCAGTTCAGCCACTGCGCGAACAGGCTCAGCACCGCGATGACGATGCCTGTCAGCGGTCCCTCTTTGTAGCGGAGAAAACGGCTTTTTGAGTCGTCATTACTCATCTTCGCCGTCCTCCGGGTCAGCCTCGATGACTACCTCGTTCGCCTCCTCGAGAGCGGCTTCAGCCTCTGCCTCGCGTGCCTGCTCCTCGGTGAGCTGCTCGACCTTCTCGGTCTCGGCAGAATCATCATGCTCAGCGCGGGTGAATGCAACTACCTTCGCGCCCTCGTTGACCCTCATCACGCGGACGCCCTTTGCGATACGTCCCATGATACGGATATCCGTCGCGAGAATCCTGATGATGATACCGTCGCTCGATACGAGGATTATATCGTCCTCGTCGTCAACTATCTTTATGCCGCAGACGTGTCCGCGGATATCGTCCACCTTGTAGTTCGACAGACCGAAGCCGCCGCGGTTCTGTATGCGGTAGCTGTCGAGGTCGGTGCGCTTGCCGTAGCCGTTCTCGGTGACTGTCAGCAGAGTTGCGCCCTCGCGGACTCTCGCCATACCGACAACATAGTCGCCCTCGCGCAGCTTGATAGCTCTTACGCCGTGAGCAGAACGCGACAGTGCGCGTATCCTCTCCTCTTCAAGGCGGATAGCCATGCCGTTGCGCGTAGCAACGAAGAGCTGTGCGTGACCCTCGGTCATGCGCACTCCCGCTATCTCGTCGCCCTCGTCGAGACCGATCGCGATAAGTCCGTTCTTGCGGACGTTCTTGTACAGTGAGAGGTTAGTCCTCTTGATCTTGCCGTTCTTGGTGGCCATGATGATGTACTTCTCGTCGCTGAAATCAGTGGTCTTTATCATCGCGGCTATCTTCTCGCCGTCTGTGAGCGGGAGGAGGTTGATGAGGTTGAAGCCGCGCGACGCCTTTGAGCCGTCCGGCACCTCGTAGCACTTCAGCTTGTACATTATGCCCTTGTTCGAGATGAAGAGTATGTTGTCGTGAGTCCCGCAGATGAACATTTCCTCCACGAAGTCCTCCTCACGCTGCTTCATTCCTGTGATACCGCGTCCGCCGCGGCGCTGGGTCTTGTACTCAGTGAGCGCCATGCGCTTGATATAGCCGTTGTTGGTGAGTGTTACGACACAGTCCTCCTCGGGGATAAGATCCTCGATATCGACCTCACCGCTGACGGACTCTATGTCTGTGCGGCGCTTGTCGCTGAACTTGCGGCGTATCTCGTTGAGATCGTCCATGATTATCTGGTATACACGGCTGACGTCCGCGAGGATATCCTCGTAGTCGGAGATCTTGGTGAGGAGACCGAACAGTTCGTCGGTGATCTTCTGTCTCTCGAGACCTGTGAGCTGACCGAGCCTCATCTGGACGATCGCCTCTGCCTGTTCCTGAGAGAGACCTGTCTGCTGCTCGATGTGCAGACCTGTGAAGTCGTACTGTGCCCTGTCGAGGAGCGCGGACATATCCACGTCCTTGAAGCGCTCCATCATGCGGTCCTTTGCTTCCTGAACGGTCGCGCTGGAGCGTATGATAGCTATTACCTCGTCGATGTAGTCAGCGGCGAGCACGAAGCCCTGCAAGATGTGAGCTCTTTCGAGCGCCTTGCGCAGATCGAATCTGGTACGGCGCTGGATAACGTCCACCTGGAAATCGAGGTAGTGCTGGAGCATCTGCTTGAGGGTAAGTATCTTCGGCTCGTTGTTGACGAGCGCGAGCATGATGATACCCACGGTATCCTGCAATTTTGTGAGCGCAAAGAGCTTATTGAGGACTATCTGCGGAGCAGCGTCCTTTTTCAGCTCGATGACTATTCGCATACCGTCCTTGTCGGACTCGTCGCGGAGGTCGTAAACGCCCTCGATACGCTTGTCCTTGCAGAGCTGATTGATGTTTTTGAGTATGAGGGTCTTGTTCACCATGTACGGTATCTCATCCACGATGATGCAGTTCCTGCCCTTTATCTCCTCGAAGTGGGTGCGGCTGCGGAGAATTATCTTTCCGCGTCCTGTGCCGTAGGCAGCGCGTATGCCTGCCTTGCCCATAACGATGCCGCCCGTTGGGAAGTCCGGCCCCTGAATGTGCTCCATGAGCTGCTCGAGGGTACAGTCAGGGTCCTCGATGAGGAGGTTTATAGCGTCGATGACCTCGCCGAGATTGTGAGGAGGTATATTCGTCGCCATGCCGACGGCGATACCTGTCGAGCCGTTGCAGAGGAGGTTCGGCATTCTCGAGGGGAGCACAGAGGGCTCCTTGAGACGGTCGTCGTAGTTGGATACGAAGTCAACGGTCTCCTTATTGATGTCAGTGAGCATCTCAAGGGAGATCTTAGCCATTTTAGCCTCGGTATAACGGTAAGCCGCCGCCTTGTCGCCGTCGATCGAGCCGAAGTTTCCGTGGCCGTCAACGAGCGGGTAACGCATGGAGAAGTCCTGCGCGAGGCGGACGAGGGCGTCATATACCGATGAATCGCCGTGCGGGTGGTATCTTCCGAGCACTGCACCGACCGTATCGGCACACTTGCGGTATGCCTTGTCCGGGGTCAGTCCGTTCTCATGAAGCGTATACAGTATACGCCTGTGGACCGGCTTGAGACCGTCCCTTACGTCGGGGAGGGCACGCGATACTATTACAGACATCGCGTACTGGAGCATGGAGTTTTCCATCTCGTTGACGATTTCTGAGTTGATTATCCTTGAATTGTCGTTATAAAGCAAGTTACTTTACCTCCTGAACAGGCTCTGCCCCTGTTTTTCGTATGATATCCAGCTCACTCTCCGTGAAGCCCTCCTTTGGGAGGATATAGAAGACTGTTTTTCCGGAAAGGAGCAGAAAAAATCTGTCGTATTCGAGCTCCCTGTAGCTCTCATCGAGCGGTATGCGGCTTTTCTCCGGCAGCGGAGCGGGCTCGTCAGAGTCCTCGGGATCGACAACTGTAGTCTCGGCGACCGTGGAGATGTCGATGAAGCTGTCAGAAACGCCTATTTTGTAGGTAGTTTCGCCAATTTCGCGCACTGCGTCGATGATGTTGTTCCTTGCCTTGCGCGGGTTGAACCACTCCCTGAACGCGAAAGCCAGACACATCACGATGAGGATATATGTGAGGTAGTTCGAGGGGTCCTTGACCGCAGCGTAAACAAAGTCCGCGGCAAGTATCAGGAAGAGCGCCATGAAGATGTAGCTCTTCGGGTAGACGAACTTTCTCTGATATGCCCTGTAAGCCTCGCGGAAGGTGTCGAACGGCACCTTGTATTCTTTTTCGAGCTTGTAATTCTCTTCCATGTCCTGTCCTTTATATATCGAGATTCTGGGCGAACTTCGCGTTCTTTTCGATGAAGAGGCGGCGCGGCTCGACCTTGTCTCCCATGAGTATGGAGAAGGTCTCGTCAGCGCGGAGGGCGTCCTCCATAGTTACCCTGATGATAGTTCTGTGCTCGGGGTCCATAGTTGTCTCCCAGAGCTGCTCGGGGTCCATCTCACCAAGACCCTTGTATCTCTGCGTTGCGACGTCCTTGTATTTGCCGTCCTCGGAGAGCTCTGCGATGTATTTATCCCTCTCCTCGTCGGAGAATGCGTAGTAGATCTTCTTCTTGCGCTCGACCCTGAACAGCGGCGGCTGCGCGATATATACGTTTCCGTTGGTGATGAGCGGTCTCATGTAGCGGAAGAAGAACGTCAGCAGCAGCGTGCGGATATGCATACCGTCAACATCGGCATCAGCCATGATGATGACCTTGCCGTAGCGGAGCTTGGTTATGTCGAAGTCCTCGCCGATACCTGTTCCGAGAGCCGTGACCACCGGCTCGAGCTTGTCGTTGCCGTAGATGCGGTCGATACGCGCTTTCTCAACGTTGAGCATCTTGCCCCAGAGGGAAAGTATCGCCTGATACTTACGGTCGCGTCCCTGCTTTGCCGAGCCGCCCGCAGAATCTCCCTCGACGATGTATATCTCGGTGTAGCGATTGTCACGCTCTGAGCAGTCTGCGAGCTTCTCCGGCATGGGAGAATTTCCGAACGCATTCTTCTTGCGCTCAGCCTCGCGGGCACGCTTTGCAGCCTCGCGGGCGCGGAGTGCGGACATACATTTCTCGAAAATAATGTTTGCAACGTCGGGGTTCTCCTCAAGGAAGTTCATGAGCTTTTCAGTCACGAGCTTCTCAACGAAAGGCTTTACCTCGGGATTTCCGAGACGTCCCTTGGTCTGACCCTCGAATTCGCACTCAGTCAGCTTCACGGAGATGATAGCCGTCAGACCCTCGCGGACGTCGTCGCCCTTGAGTATCTCCTTATCCTTGAGCTTACCCATTTTCTTGCCGTACTCGTTGATGACCTTGGTGAGGGCATTTTTGAAGCCGGTCTCGTGGGAGCCGCCGTCCTTGGTGTGGATATTGTTCGCGAACGAGAGAATGACCTCGTTGTAGCTGTCATTGTACTGCATGGCTATCTCCGCGAAGGAGTCGCCCTGCATTCCGGAAACATAGATGACCTCGCTGCTGAGAGCCTCATAGCCGCGGGTCTCGTGGATATGCTCGACGAACTGGCGTATACCGCCCTCATAGTGGAGGGTCTCGGATTTCAGGTCGTTCTCATCGCGCTTATCGGAGAAGACTATCTTTATGCCCGCGTTGAGGAAAGCCTGTTCGCGCAGTCTTTTCAGCAGTATCTCGTAGTCGTAGACGGTGCTCTCAAATATCTGTCCGTCAGCCTTGAACATTACGGACGTACCGGTCCTGTCGGTGTCGCCGATGATCTTGAGCTGCTCGTCGTAGTGACCGCGCTCGAAGCGCTGGAAATAGATGTGTGTACCGTCGTGGACGGTCAGCTCCAGCCACTCGGAGAGGGCATTTACTACCGACGCGCCGACGCCGTGGAGACCTCCGGACACCTTATATCCGCCGCCGCCGAACTTACCGCCCGCGTGGAGGATAGTGTACACGACAGTCGCCGCGGAGATGCCCTCCTTTGGGTGTATGCCGACGGGTATGCCTCGTCCGTTATCAGAGACGCGGATAATGTCTCCGGGAAGTATCTCGACGGTTATCTCGGTACAATAGCCTGCGAGAGCCTCGTCGATAGAGTTGTCCACAATCTCATAAACGAGGTGGTGGAGTCCGCCGGGGCCCGTCGAGCCGATATACATTCCGGGACGTTTCCGGACAGCCTCAAGACCTTCGAGGACCTGTATGTCGTTTTCGTCGTAATTGTTTGTGTTCTGCTGACTCATGATCTACCTCCAGAGGTAAAATTTACGTTCAAATATTATTCTCCCCGCCGGCGAGCCTCTTCCTGAGCGTGCCCGCGGCGAGCTGCGATATATAGACCTTTTCCCTGCCGTTTTTAACGGTTATGATAAAGCTCTTGGGCATCTCATACGTCGTATAGACGCATTTATGCTCCTTTTCCACGCGGTCGAGCAGTATCTTCGTACATTTTTCAACAGTTGTATTCTCAATGTCGAAAATTCCAACTACGTCCCGCGTATCTACCATGTAATCATTGCCTATGTGAAGCAGCACGGCTATCCCTCCGTTCCGGGCTCTTCTATCACCGAGCCGCCGCTGATACGGAATATCTTCCCCTTTATCTCGGGCAGGAGCGCACTTTCGTTGCAGGTCGTGATGAATACCTGCATATCCCTGATGATGTCGAAGACGAATCTCTGACGGCTCTCGTCGAGCTCGCCCATAACGTCGTCAAGAAACACCACGGGTGCGTCCTTCGAGCGCTTCATGAATATCTCAGCCTGCGCCAGCTTCATGACCAGCGCCGCACTTTTTATCTGTCCCTGCGAACCGTAATCCTTCGCGCTCATGCCGTTAATCTTTATGAGCACCTCGTCGCGGTTCACTCCGGAATGCGTCGAGCCTGTGCGTATATCGTAGTCAGAGGTCTCGCGCAGCTTTGCGAAATACTGCTCACAAGCCTCGTCACCGCACGGCTTTTCAAAGTCCTCCGACTTGAATACGTTGGACTTGTATTCGAGCTCAAGCTCCTCCGTGCCGCCGGAAATGGTCTTGTAAAGCCTCCCGCAGATACCGTTTATCCGCGAGATATACTCGTTCCGCATATATGATATGACCGCGCCCTCCTTTGCTGCCTGTCTGTCCCAGACGTCGAGGGCGTCGATACGGGTATTTCCCTGTGCTATCTCTTTGAGGAGAGCGTTCCGCTGGTTCATTATGGCGTTGCTCTTGCTGATGTGCATAACGAAGCGCGGATCGAGCTGTGAAGCCGCCATATCTATGAAATTCCGTCTTTTCTCGGGCGATCCCTTGATGATGTCAACGTCGTCCGGAATAAAGGCTATGCACTTGAAAACGTCGAACAGCGCCCTTGTACCGCGCTGCTTCACTCCGTTGAGCTCTATGCTCTTGGGTGCGGACGCGCTGCGGGTCATCTCGAAGACTATCTTCTGATCGCGCACGCTGTCCCTTATCTTCAGCCTTGAGGACATCCTGCTGCCCGTGAGCGAGATATAATCCTTCTCTTTTGAGCCGCGGAAGCTCTTGCAGCCGGACATTATCCACATCGCTTCGAGGATATTTGTCTTGCCCTGCGCGTTCTGACCGACGATGATATTGTACCTCGGGTCAGGCTCTATAGAGACTCCCGACAGGTTCTTGAAGCCGTCGATGCCTGCGTAAGTGACTATCAAACGACCTTTACCTCTTCTCCGCGGACGCTCACTACGTCGCCGCTGCGTATTTTCTTGCCTCTCATGGTGCAGACCTCGCCATTCACGAGGACCTCACCGTCCTGTATGAGCGTCTTAGCCTCTCCGCCGGAACCAGTGAGCGAGGCGAATTTCAGCAGCTGGTCGAGCTTGATGAACTCAGTCGTGATCTTTATCTCTGACATAGCGGACAACTCCTATCAGTTTTTCAGCTGTATCGGCATTACGAGGAAGATGAAGCTCTCGCCCTCGAGCGGGAGTATCTCGATGACCTTCATCGCGCCGTTGAAGCGTATCCTTATCTTGTCTCCCTCGGCAGCGCGGAGCGCCTCGAGAATGAGCTTGTTATTGAAGCCTATAGTTACAGTTTCTCCCGAAATATCCGCGGAGATAGCGTCGTTGACCTTACCGATAGCGGTCTTGCAGTTAACCTTGATGACGCCGTTGCCGACCTCGCAGCGTATCGGAGACTTGTTCTTGTCGTCGAGAATGAGCGAGCAGCGCTCAAGGCAGGCAGAGAAGTCCCTCTTGCTGATGATGACCTCGGTCTTGCAGGAGGACGGTATGCTGAGCTTGTAGTTGTGGAAAGCTCCCTCGAGGAGTCTCGAAATAACGTAAACTCCATCGATAGAGAAGATGATGTGTCTGTCGTTGGTGAAGATCTCGCACTGCTTCTCCTCGTCGTCCTTGATGAGGGTGGAGACCTCCATGAGCGCCTTCTTCGGTACTACGAAGTGGTAGCTCTCTTTGCAGTCGGTCAGCTCGCTTCTGATAGCGAGGCGGAATCCGTCTATCGCGACCATATTGAAGCTGCCGTTCTCGATGTCGAAGAGCTCGCCTGTGAGCACCGGCTTGCTCTCATTCATGGAAGCAGCATAGCTGGTCATATTTATCATGGAGCGGAGCGTGGTCTGCTTTACCTTGAAGCTCCTTGCGGAATCCACCTTCGGGAGCTCGGGGTACTCGCTCGCGGACATTGCGGGGAAGCTGCACTCCGTCGCACTGCATGAGAGCTCGACTGTGAGGTTGTCATCTACCTTGAAGGTAAGCTCCTCTCCGGACATACGTCTCGTGAACTCATTGAAGAGCCTTGAATTCACCACGAATTCTCCCGAGCCTTCTGTCTCTGCGCTGATAGAGGTCTTTATGCCCATTTCGAGGTTGTAGGCTGTGAGCTCAACAGAGCCGTCGCTGACTCTGACCTTTATTCCCTCGAGTGCGGCTATAGTGGACTTCGGAGATACTGCTCTCGAAACGTTGCCTATCGCTTCGCTGAGAGCGGTCTTGCTGCAAATGAATCTCATTGTTTTTCCTCTTTCCTTTTCACAGCTGATATGTGAGCTGCGATATGAAATATAATATAAATCAATAGTTTTTTTATTGTTGTTGTTATTGGGGCGGTGGAAAAGTTGATATCAGTCCCGGGTGGCTTGGACAAGCCTTCCGGACCTCCACAGCGGGGTGTTGTGAAATTTTTGAAAATGTTGAACGTTCCTGCGCGGATGAAAAATTATGTTGAATGAGTTGGATATTGTGGAGTTGATGTTGACGGAAAAGTTTAAAAACGGGTGATTTCTACAGCTGGTATATAAACCCGGCTGGAAAAGTTCATGGGGTATGTATTGAAATGTGTTGAAACTGTGAAAATAGCCCTTCATTTACCCGCTGTACCGCACTGAACTGAATTATGATATTCAACCTATCATTCAACATTCTGTTGAAAACCGGCGTCAGGACTTATTCTTATCCTTGATGTCCTTCATGAGGTCGTTCACGAGATTGCTGAGGTTGGGATCCTTTTTTAGCGCTTCGGTGATACTGTTCACTGAGTAAACGATGGTGGAGTGATCGCGTCCGCCAAACTCCGTACCTATCGAAGCGAGCGGCATCTGGGTTATCTCGCGGACAACGTAAATGGCTACCTTACGCGCCATAGACACCTGAGAGTTGCGCTTGTTGGAGCGGAGATCGTCTGGCGACACGCCGTATGCGTTCGATACCTCGGAGATTATCTTCTCGACTGTTATCGGGATAGGCTGCTCGTCTGTCAGGACGTCCCTGATGACGCTCTGAGCCATTGAAATGGTTATCGGGCTGCCTGCAAAGTGGTTGAGCGCCTTGAGTCTTACCACTGCGCCCTCGAGCTGACGGATATTGGACTTGAGCCTGTTCGCCATGAACTCGCCGACCTCGCTGGGCATCTTGAGGTCGAGCAGCTCGGACTTGCGGTTGATGATAGCGAGCCTTGTCTCGTAGTCAGGCGCGGAGATGTCCGCGATGAGACCTCCCTCAAAGCGCGTCCTGAGTCTCTCCTCGAGGGTGATGAGCTCCTTCGGGGGCTTGTCGGAGGTGATGACGATCTGCTTCTTCTCCTCGTAGAGTTTGTAGAAGGTGTGGAAGAACTCCTCCTGCATACGCTCCTTGCCGGCGAAGAACTGAACGTCGTCGATGAGGAGGATATCAGCGTTGCGGTATTTCTCGTGGAAATCCGAGATGAGACCGTTGTTCAGAGCATTTACGAGGTCGCTGCCGAAGGTCTCGCTGGTGACGTAAACAACGTTGAAGTTGGGGTTGTTCTTGCGGACCTCGTTCGCGATAGCGGTGATGAGGTGGGTCTTGCCCATTCCTGAGGGACCGTATATGAACAGCGGATTGTAGCCGGAGACCGCGCTGGAAACGCAGTTTTTTGCAACGGACTTGCTGCACGCGAGCGCGAACTCGTTCGATCTTCCCTCGATGAAGGTATCGAAGGTGTAGTCGTAGTTTGCGAATTTATAGGACTGCTCGAGCTCAGCGTGCTTCTGCTCGAGCTCATTGTCCGTCGGGACCTGGATATTCTTGGGCTGGTCGGTCTCGACATTGATGACGATATTCACGTTCAGACCGACGGTATTGAGGAAGGCGTCGGTGAGAGCATCCTTGTAATTGGAGAGGGCGATATTCTTCTGAAAATCGGTCTCGACAATGAAAACGGCGTCCTTGCCGTCATAGCTTACAGGTTTGAGTGGATCGATCCATGTTGTTATTCCTATCTCGGGGATAGTATTGTGCTCAAGGCAGTACTTCTTGACGTTTTCAAAAACTTCCTCAAACGAGTTCATAATAAACCTCCGTGATGTTAGTTCAAGAGTCAGGACTAAAAAAATGCAACACTCTTCTATATTAATATATAAACCCATTATATCACAAAGGTGTTGAAAATGCAAGAATTTTTATATAATTTACCTGATAGAAAAAAGGGCTTTCCCGGAGGGAGAAATTGTGATGTTTGTCCCACAGCCGAGAGGGCTCTTCTCCTGCCGTGGAGCCGGACACCGGAATGGCGGTTATATCTGCGTATCAATATGCATAATGTCAAAAAATACTCGCCGGAGCGGCTGGATAAATTGGTAAATGATATGAAAATACAGGCTAAATGAAAAAAATTTCTTGAATCGCTTGACACAAGCCCTTTTATCAGATATAATTTTATAGTGTAACGCGGACGGGTGCGCCCGTTTATCGAATTTCGCTTTTAAAGAGCTCTATGCTCATACATTTATCCCGCAGAGAGGAGGACTTTCAGTATGAAGAGAACATACCAGCCTAAGAAGCTCCACAGAAAGAAGGAGCACGGCTTCATGAAGAGAATGTCTACAAAGAACGGCAGAAAGGTTTTAGCTCGTAGAAGATCTAAGGGCAGAGCAAGATTAACTCACTGACGACGCTGACCACAAAATATTGATTTTGTGGTCTTTTTTGTTAAGGGATAAACTCCCTTATTGGTATTTTTATGCTTTATACGGAAATTTTGAACGACAACAGGGACTTCATGACGCTCTACAAAAAAGGCAGATATGCTGCCTCGAAGTACTCCGTCATCTACGTCAGACCCAACGGCAGACCCTTCAACCGCCTCGGTATCACTGCCGGCAAGAAGATTGGGAATGCCGTCCACAGGAACAGAGCCAAGCGCCTTATCCGCCTTGCCTACAGGGAGAGCGAGATAAAGCTGCCCGTCGGCATGGATATCGTCATCGTCGCAAGGAGCAGTATCTGTGACATCAAGTCCACGGAGTACTGTGCATATATGCAGAAATACGGCGTTCCTGAGATAATGAAGATGTTCAGGAGCTTCCCTGCCGATAACAGGAAGAAAAAATGAAGTACATCTTTATCGGTCTGATACGCTTTTATCAGAAGTTCATCTCGCCGCTGTTCCCGGCTAAATGCAAATATTATCCGACGTGCAGCAGCTATGGTCTCACCGCCGTGAAGAAGTTCGGCGCGATAAGAGGCATGGCTCTGGCGGTATGGAGGATAATGCGGTGCAATCCGTGGTCGATGGGCGGTATTGATCCCGTCCCGGAGAAATTTACGTTCAAGACAAAAAAATACGGCTATCTGAGCGCGTATCCGGTAGTCCCGGAGACCGCTGAGGAAGAAGACAACAACAAGTAAGAGGGATAAACATTGATAAAACTCTATGATATCATCGGCTATCCGTTCGGATTCCTGATGAGCCTTATTTATGGACTGTTCGACAACTACGCCGTGGCTATCATCATATTCACGGTAGTCACAAAGCTCATCCTGCTCCCCGTAAACTACAGCACGCAGAAAAATGCAGCTCGTATGCAGCTCCTCAACCCCAAGCTCGAGAAGCTGAAGAAGAGCTTCGCAAATAACCCCCAGAGACTTCAGCAGGAGCAGCAGAAGCTCTATCAGCAGGAGGGCGTCAACCCTATGGGCTCGTGCCTGCCGGCATTTATCCAGATGTTCCTGCTGTTCGGAGTCCTCGACGTTGTATATAAGCCGCTCACACATATCCTTCGCTTCAGCAAGGGCGTCAGAGAGGCTGCTATATCTATCGCTTCGGACCTCGTCGGAGGCAAGGGCATAAGCCTCTCGAACCTCAGATGTGAGCTCCTCACTATGGAACAGGTAGACGCTCAGCCCTCCAAGTTCGCTGACGTTGCCGAGAATTTCCAGACTCTTGTAAGTGAATTCAACCAGAAATTCACAGTATTCGGCGCTAACCTCGGTAAGACGCCGTCTTTCCACCCCGAATCATGGACGAGGGAAGCTATAATTCTCTTTATGATACCGATAGTTGCCGGTATCTCCCAGCTCCTCGTTTCCGTATACACTCAGATACACCAGAAGAAGGTAAACCCGAATATGCAGGGTGGCGGCTGTATGGCTGTTATGTTCTATGTAATGCCGCTGCTGACTATATGGTTCGGCTTTGAGCTCCCCGCAGGTGTCGGCTTCTACTGGATCTGGTCGTCTCTGTTCTCGTTCCTGATAACGCTTGTCCTTAACTCCTACTTTACTCCCGAAAGGACAGCCCAGATCAACGAGAATGAAAAGGAAAAAGCCCGTATCTACGCTGAAAAGCACCCCGACAAGAAGACCTTCATGCAGAGGATGCTCGAGCAGCAGGCTGCCCTTGAAGAGCAGCAGAACACAGCCAGAAAGAATGCCTCCGGCGAAAAGATCTCACGCTCTGAGATGAATAAGCAGAACCGCGACAAGATCAACGAAGCCCGCAGAAGAATGGCTGAAAAGTACGGCGACGTCTATGACGAAAATGAAAATGAAGAGGATTGATTCCTCAGGGAGGTATAAACATGACTAAAATTTTCACCGCAAAAACTGTCGAAGAAGCTATGGCTCTCGCTGCCAAGGACTTCGGAAGAAGCATCTCCGAGATAAAGTTCAAGGTCATCGACGAGGGCAAGAAGGGCTTTCTCGGCATAGGCAAGTCCGACGCTAAGGTCGAGGCAACATACGGCTCCGCAGCTGCTCCCGTGAAGACCGCTCCCGCTGAGAAAAAGGCTGAGTCCGTCAAGGAGGCTGTAAAGGAGACGGTTAAGGCTGCTGCCGAGACTGTCAAGCCCGCAGAGAAGACTGAGGCTAAGCCCTCTGAAGCTCCCGCTGCTGAGGAAAAAGCTCCTGAGGAGGCTGCTCCCGCTGAGACTGCTGAGGCTCCCGCAGAGGAGGAGGATTACTCCCTCGATAACTTCACTCTCATTGAGGATGAGGCTCTCATCAATCCCAAGGTAAAGCTCGCTATCGACTATACAGAGAGCATTCTCCGCGCAATGGGCGTAGATGCAAAGTTCACTGTATATCAGAACGAGACAGGCGCTGTAGTCAACGTTGACAGCGACAATAACGGTACTATAATCGGCAGACGCGGCGAGACCCTCGACGCTATCCAGTACCTCTGCTCCATCATCGCCAACAAGGGCGACAAGGATTACTTCCGCATTACGATTGACTGCCTCGGCTACCGCGGCAAGCGCAAGGAGACCCTCGAGGCTCTCGCTGCAAAGGTAGCAAAGTCCGTTCTCAGAACAGGCCGTTCGCAGCCGCTCGAGCCGATGAATCCCTACGAGAGAAGAGTTATCCACTCTGCTATTTCCAAGATCGAGGGCGTAGCTTCACGCTCTGTCGGCGAAGAGCCCTACAGAAAGATCATCATTTCCTCCACCGAGCCCAGAAGAGGTGGCGGAAACGGCAGACGCCGTGACGATCGCCGCGGCGGCGGAAGACGTGACGGCGGAAGAAGAAACGACCGTTCAAGAAACCGCGAGGTGAGCTTCGAGCGTAAGTCCGTCGATCTCTCGACGAGCTTTGAGAAGGACTACAAGAAGCCAAAGCCGGAGGACAGCCTCGAGGCAGGACTTTACGGAAAGATCGAGCTTTGACGCTAATGGCTGTTGTGCGAAAGTACGGCAGCCTTTTTATTTGGAGTGATAAAATGTCAACTATCGCAGCTATATCGACTCCCGATACGGCGGGAGGAATAGCCGTTATAAGGATCTCCGGCGCAGACGCGCTCGGGGTCGCTTCACGTATCTTCGATCCGTTCGGAGGCAAAAAAGTCAGCGAAATGGCGGGGTATACATGCGCCTATGGTATCGCTCACGACGACGGGGAGCGTATCGACGACTGCGTTCTGACGGTTTTCCGCGAACCGCATAGCTATACCGGCGAGAACGTCTGCGAGATATCCTGCCACGGCGGTCTGTATGTCACCAGAAGAGTTCTGCGTGCGGCACTCAGGCACGGTGCGGTCAGCGCTGGTCCGGGCGAGTTCACGAAGCGTGCGTTCCTGAATGGGAAGCTCGATCTGACGCAGGCTGAGGCGGTCATGGACATCATTTCCGCGCGCGGCGAGGCTGAGCTGAAAATGGCTGAGGAGCTTCGCGGGGGGGCGGCATTCAAAAAAGCGAAGGCGTGCTCGACCCGCCTGATGATGATACTCGGCGACCTTGCGGCGTGGGCTGATTATCCGGACGAGGACATTCCCTCCGTTGAGCCGGAGAACCTTTCCGCGCAGCTTGTTTCTATCCGCGCGGAGCTGGATTCACTCATCAGGAATTACGACAGCGGGCGTATTATTCGTGATGGTATCCCGACGGTGATCGTCGGGCGCCCGAATGTCGGAAAATCGACGCTTTTTAATTGTCTGAGCGGCTACGAACGCAGCATTGTGACCGATATTGCAGGAACGACACGCGATGTCGTGGAGGAGACTGTGCGCCTTGGGAATATCGTACTGCGGCTGTCTGACACAGCCGGTATCCACGAGACAACGGACGTTATCGAGGGTATCGGGGTCGGTATCGCTGTGAAAATGATTGATCAGGCACAGCTTGTTATAGCCGTCTTCGACGGGGGTTGTCCGCTAACGGAGGACGATTTTAATTTAATTAATAAAATTAATAATAAGAAATGTATTGCAGTAATCAATAAAACAGATGTTCCACAATTAATAAATACCGATTTTCTGCACGATAATAAATTACAAATAGTATATATTTCTGCCAAAGAGCAGCGCGGGATAGATGAATTCAAAGCTGCAATCGAAAGCATATTTCACCTCACTTCCGAAGATCTGTCTGCCGTCACAGTTGCAAATGAGCGGCAGAAGGGGTGCATTGATTCGTGTATCAGCTGCATTGACGAGGCACTCGTGGCACTAAAATGCGGTGAAATGCTGGACGCTGTTAATGTTATTCTGGATGAAGCGGAACAGCATCTGCTTGAGTTGACTGGCGAACGAGTAACAAATGCAGTCGTCGATGAAGTGTTCTCACGTTTTTGTGTGGGTAAATAATGTTTCATGTGAAACAATGAATGAGGAATTATTATGTCATATTTCATGGGTGAATTTGATGTTGCAGTAGTGGGCGCTGGTCATGCCGGAGTTGAGGCATCACTTGCGTCTGCGAGACTTGGGTGCAGTACGGTGATGTTCACTATCTCGCTCGATCAGATCGCAAATATGCCGTGCAATCCTTCTATCGGAGGTACCGCAAAAGGCCATTTGGTGCGGGAAATAGACGCTTTAGGCGGGGAGATGGGTAAGGCAGCTGACTACTGTTTTATACAGAGCCGTATGCTGAACCGCGGAAAAGGCCCCGCAGTTCATAGTCTGAGGGTTCAGGCGGACAGGGTCAAATACCATAATTATATGAAGAAAATCTGCGAAAAACAGAAAAATCTCCACATCAAACAAGCAGAAGTATCAGAGATAATCGTCGAAAACGGGAGAATTATAGGAGTAAAAACGTCGCTTGGAGCTGAGTATAAGGTCAAAGCTGTCGTTATTTCCACAGGAACTTACCTCAAAGGCAAGATACATATTGGTGAGGTTTCCTATGAAAGCGGACCGGATTCAGCTCTCCCGAGCAAGTATTTATCACATAGTCTCAATGAAAATGGTGTTGAACTGCGTCGCTTTAAGACCGGGACTCCATGCCGTGTTCATCGCCGCAGCATAAATTTTTCAGAAATGGAAGTTCAGAACGGTGACGAAAGAATAGTTCCATTTTCGTTTGATACACCAACTGATGGACTGACCAATCAGGTCAGCTGTTTTGTTACTTATACCAATAGTAAAACACATGAAGTTATACTGAATAACCTCAACAGGTCCCCTTTGTACTCCGGTAGGATAGAAGGAGTGGGACCAAGATACTGTCCGTCAATCGAGGACAAAATTGTTCGGTTTTCCGATAAGCCAAGACACCAGTTGTTTGTTGAACCGATGGGGCTGGACACGGATGAGTTCTATTTGCAGGGTATGTCATCATCGCTTCCGGAGGACGTGCAGAAAGCATTTTTACAAACTATAAAAGGCTTGGAGAACGTTGAAATAATGCGACCCGCATACGCAATAGAGTACGATTGCTGCGATCCTCTTCAATTGAAACCAACTTTAGAGTTCAAGAAGATTGCCGGACTTTATGGAGCGGGTCAGTTCAACGGAAGCTCTGGCTACGAGGAAGCAGCAGCTCAGGGGCTTGTTGCTGGCATTAACGCGGCGCTCAAAATAAAGGGTGAAGAGCCGATGATCCTTTTCCGAGCAAGCTCTTACATCGGTACCTTGATCGATGATCTTGTTACAAAGGGTTGTTCAGACCCGTATCGTATGATGACGTCGCGGAGTGAGTTTCGTTTGCTTCTTCGTCAGGACAATGCTGACCAGAGATTAATGCCTCTTGGTCACAGGGTTGGTTTGATCTCGGACGAGAGAATTGATCGGCTTAATAAAAAAATCGAGGCTGTTGAACAGGAATTAGTCAGAATAAAAAATATAAATATTGCGCCAAGTGATAAACTAAATGATTACTTGACTTCTATAGGTACTTCCCCGTTGACTACAGGATGTAAGTTGTCTGATTTGCTGCGACGTCCTCAAGTTAATTATAACGATATTGCTCAATTTGATTGTGACCGGCCGGAGCTTCCTTTTGAAGTAATTGAACAAGTTGAGCTTCAAATCAAATATGAGGGGTATATTTCTAAGCAGCTTGCTCAAGTTGAGTCAATGAGAAAACTGGAAGAAAAGACGCTTCCAGAGATCAATGATTTTGCCGAAATATACGGTCTTAGGCTCGAAGCAATTGAAAAGCTCAATAAGATCAGACCTCAAACACTTGGTCAGGCTTCGAGAATTTCCGGTGTTTCACCTGCTGATGTTTCTCTTCTTGCAGTTTGGCTCCAGAACAGAAAGGAGACAAAATGAAATCAGAATATGAATTATATTGCTCTGCTTTTTCTAAGTATGATCTGGAGCTAAGTGAAGATATTTTTTATAAACTTGAGTTGTATTCTGACTTCCTTATAGAATATAACAATAATGTCAATTTGACTGCAATCACTGAGCCAAATGAAATAATGCATAAGCACTTTTTGGACAGCATTTTGCTTGAAAAATATGTAGATTTACCGATTTATTCATCTTTCATAGACGTAGGGACCGGTGCAGGATTTCCTTCTGTTCCTTTGAAAATTTACCGTCCTGACATCAAGATTACCCTTCTGGACAGTCTTAATAAGCGGATCGAATTCTTGAAGCTTTTGTGTGATAAGTTAGAAATTGATGCAGAATTCATTCACGGACGTGCTGAGAATGTTGCTAAGATGCCTGAATATCGAGAAAAATTTGACTTTTCTACTGCGAGGGCTGTTGCTAATCTATCAACGCTAAGTGAGTATTGCATTCCTTTTGTCAGGGTTGGGGGAAAGTTCATTTCGATGAAGGGTCCAAATGAGTCGCCCTCTGACGCTGAAAATGCCATTAGTACACTTGGTGGACAGATTGAGAGTTGCGTTGATTACGCTCTGGAAAATGAGTCCCGAAGGATAATTACCATCAGTAAAATATCGCATACTCCGACCAAATATCCCCGCAATAGCGCTCAAATCAAGAAGAATCCACTTTGATTTTGCTTATAATAGTCGAATACACCGCAGAAATGTAGATTTTCTGCGGTTTTTTTGTGTAGAATATATTTCCCGGCAGTGTTAAAATTGTGTTACAGAGCCCAGCTCGAGTACATACAAGAGGTTTATAAAATGGCGGGATTTTTAAATTTTACTAAAGAAAAGCTGATAAATAAGGTCATCGAGGTAGATATCAGGCTGATCAAGCCTAATCCGCACCAGCCGAGAGTCGATTTCCCGGATTCTGAGATAGCTGCGCTGGCTGAATCTATCGCCCAAAATGGAATTTTACAGCCAATTTCTGTGCGGAAAAAAGGGGAGTATTTTGAGCTTATCGCAGGGGAAAGACGACTGCGCGCGGCGAAAATATGCGGTTTTACTGTGGTCCCGTGTATCGTTCATGAGATAAGCGAGCGACATTCTGCGATACTTGCGCTCGTCGAAAATATTCAGCGGCAGGATCTTTCGTTTTTCGAGGAGGCGATCGCAATAGAAAAGCTGATTAGTTTTTATGGAATGACGCAAGAGGATGCTGCTGCAAAACTCGGAAAAGCTCAGAGCACTATCGCTAACAAGCTTCGTCTGCTGCGTCTGACGAGCGACGAGCGTGAGCTTATCATGAAATATAATCTCACAGAGCGCCACGCGCGTGCGCTTCTCCGGCTTGCAAGTCCGGCAGAACGCATTGAAGTCCTCGAAAAGATAATCAAGAACAACCTTAATGTCGAGCGAACAGAAAAGCTCATCGACGATTACATCGGTGCGCAGCGCGAAAAACAAAGCTACAAGAAGCGTTCAAAGGTTTTTCAGAACGTAAAAATGTTCGTTAATACGATAAATCGTGCTGTCGAGACTATGCAGGCGGCCGGAATATCGGCTGATTCCAAGAAGATACAGAACGAGGATTACATTGAGTATCGTGTTCGTATACCTATCCAAAAATCAAATAAGTGACAGAATGTTTCACGTGAAACAGTTATGCTAAATGTTTCATGTGAAACATTTTTTGCTCAAAATGGTACAAAATTTTCCCGCGCGTATTTACAAACCGTCGAAAAGGTGCTATAATAGACCTATAATCATCGAAAGGAAGATTCTATGGGCAAAATTATAGCCGTTGCCAACCAGAAGGGCGGCGTCGGGAAGTCCACGACCGTCGTGAACCTTGCGGCGTACCTCGGTTCCCGCGATTTGAAGGTCCTTTGCGTGGATTCCGACCCTCAGGGCAACACTACCACGGCTTTCGGGATAAATAAAAAGTCAGTCGAGGCTTCGACTTACGAGGTACTTATCGGCAGGTCGCGAGTGCAGGATGCAATTATCCACACGAATTTCAAGAACGTTTCGCTCGTTCCGGCGACTGAAAACCTTGCTGGCTGTGAGATCGAGCTCTCCCAGTTTGAAAACCGCGTACAGAGACTCAAAATGCAGCTTCTGACGTGCAAGCTCGACTACGATTACATTTTTATCGACTGTCCGCCTGCGCTCGGTACGCTTACAATAAACGGTCTGGTTGCGTGCGATACGATACTTGTCCCAATGCTCGCGGAATTCTTCGCGCTGGAGGGATTATCCCAGCTGGTCAACACTATTAAAATAGTGCGGACAAGCTATAATCCGTCATTGGAGATCGAGGGTATCCTTTTCACGATGTTCGACAGTCGTCTTAACGTCGCGAACGACGTCGTTGCCGAGGTCGAGAAATATTTCCCGGACAAGGTCTTTGAGACCAAGATCCCGCGAAATGTTCGCATTTCTGAGGCTCCCAGCCACGGAAAACCCGTAATGTACTACGATAAGTCGTCGAAGGGCGCGGAGGCTTATGAGCTGCTCGGGCACGAGATACTTGGCGAGCCGCTGAAGCTGAAAGAAAAGAAGCGTCGCGGCATTTTCAAATTCAAAAAGTAGAAAGGAGCGCTGAAATATGGCAAAAGGTGGATTAGGTGCGGGTCTTGACTCGCTGTTCAGCGCCAACACCAGCGAGGTGCAGGTCAAAAAGACACTCCGCACCGCCGAGATTGAGCCCAACCGCGAGCAGCCGCGAAAGCTGTTCAGCGACGAAGCGATAACGGCACTCGCTGATTCGATCCGCGAGCACGGCATTTTGCAGCCGATACTCGTGCGTCCGATACCGAGCGGAGGCTACCAGATAGTCGCGGGAGAGCGCCGTTGGAGAGCCGCAAGAATGCTCGGTCTGGACGAAGTTCCAGTAACTATCCGCGAACTCAGCGACGCGGAGTCCATGCAGATCGCGATCATCGAGAACCTCCAGCGCGAGAACCTCAACCCCATTGAAGAGGCGGGCGGCTACAAGGAGCTCATCGAGAATTTCGGTATGACGCAGGATCAGGTCGCGAAAATGGTGGGACGTTCCCGCTCAGCTATCGCCAATTCCGTGAGACTGCTCACGCTCCCCGACAGAGTGGTAAAAATGGTCGAAAACGGCGAAATTTCGGCAGGTCACGCTCGCGCGCTGCTCGGATTCGAGAACAAGGAGCTGCTCATCGCGACCGCTCTGAAGGCGTGTGACGGGGGACTCACAGTCCGTCAGGTCGAGCGCGCGGCACAGAAGTCCTCGGAGGCTCCCGAAGCTGCGAAAAAGTCCGACCGGAAGATCGACAACTACTTCAAAGAAATGGAGCTCTCACTGAACGAGCGCCTCGGCCGCAAGGTCAAGGTCGATTACGGCAAGAACAAGGGCGTGCTCGTCCTTGAATTTTACGATAAGGAAGATCTGGCAGCTATCGCAGAAAAGCTCGCCGGCGAAGAATAAAGGAGTTAGTTAAAATGATAGACATTAAACTTATTAGAACAAACCCGGATATGGTCAAGGAAAATATCAAAAAGAAGTTCCAGGACGAGAAGATCGAGCTCGTGGACAAGGTGATCGAGCTGGACAAGCAGTTCCGCGAGACCAAGGTGACCTGTGATGACCTCCGCAACCAGCGCAACGTCAAGAGCAAGGAGATCGGCGGCTATATGCAGCGCGGCGAGAAGGCTGAGGCAATGCGCGTTAAGGAAGAGGTCGCTCAGATCGGCAAGAAGCTCGCTGAGCTCGAGGAGCTTGAGGTCAAGCTCGAAGCAGATATCCGCGAGATAATGCTCGTTATCCCGAACATCATCGACGAAAGCGTCCCGATAGGTAAGGACGACAGCGAGAACGTCGAGGTGGAGCGCTTCGGCGACCCGTTCGTACCGGAATTCGAGGTGCCGTACCACATTGACATCATGGAGAACCTCAACGGTATCGACCTCGACAGCGCCCGCAAGACCAGCGGAAACGGCTTCTACTATCTCTGCGGCGACATCGCGCAGCTCCAGTCGTGCATACTCTCCTATGCGCGCGACTTCATGATCGACAAGGGCTTCACCTACTATATCCCGCCGTTTATGATCCGCAGCGACGTCGTTACCGGCGTTATGAGCTTTGCGGAAATGGAGGGCATGATGTACAAGATCGAGGGCGAGGACCTCTACCTCATCGGCACCAGCGAGCACTCCATGAT
>JAEELF010000027.1 GCA_016288815.1 Ruminococcus sp. | reverse complement strand
GTGCCGAGCATATTTGCGGTGCCGTTCCTTGCGCCGCTGTTCAGCAAGGGGGACTTCGTCTACGCTCTCGCCGACGGGCTTGTCCTGAAGCTCGCGGCGCTGGTACTCGCCTTCATCGGCACGAGAAAGCGTCAGGACGTACTGTGTGCGTGTGCGCCGGTGCTCCTCCTGATGAACGCGATAGCAGTCCGCTCGCCCGCGGTGCTGTGGCTTTTCAAGGTCACTAAGCCGAGGCTGAACATCTTGTGGTTCATCATCTCTGCGGCGGTCTGCGCGCTGACTCTGTACGCGAACCACGTCTACAGGCACCTCGAGAAGCAGTACGGCTTCCCCTACTTCAACGAGCGGATGCTTGCCCGCGAACAGACCGAGGTGAAGCGCAGCACGGGCGAAGTGACCGATACGAAGATAAAGGCGCTGGAGCGACCCGCTGTGAACGACATGGGCATACCGCTCGCACCGCGCACTGCCGATACTCCCGCCCCCGCAAAAAACGGCTATATGGACGAACTTTAAGTGTGGAGGGAACGCTCCTGCATCTTGTTCGCCCATCACCGGTCGCAGACAAATTATATTTATAACGGCAACAAGGAGACGCCCTCTATCCCAGGGCGTCTCCTCTTTTCAAACAGTCCACCGGACTGTTTGAAAATTCACCTCTTGCGGTGACTCCCTACAGTGTAGGGAAATGCCCGTAGGGCAGAGGGTCACGGACCCGGTTAGGGTCTCCCTTCATATTTGCAGGGCGCTGCCTCTGGACTCCGCCAAAGGGTCAGTCGACCCTTTGGAATCCCATTGCTTGACAAAACACCAAATATGGTGTAAAATGTTGTATATGTATGTCCGAAATCCTATTTTCAGGAGGTCATTATGGATCAGAACAACAATCAGGGACGCCGCAAGAACGTCACATCAGGCGGAAGCGGAGTCCACAAGCGCGGCGACGGTCTCGGCACGGGCCCCGTCGGCAACAAGGACTACTCAGGTAAAAATTCATCGAGCACAGGCGGTCCCAAGAGGGCTGCTGCGATAGGCGGAGGCGGCGGTCTCGCTATCCTCGCTATCATCGCAATGCTCATCTTCGGCAAGGGCGGCGGTCTCGGCTCGCTCCTCGGCGGCAGCGGTACTGCCTCCACCGATACCTCCAGCTTCGGCAATGTCTCCACAGGCGGACACTCGGCAAGCTCTGCCGTGAGCGTTGACAGCTCCGTTGCGAACGGCTCCCGCGATAAGCGCACCGTCATCAAGGGCAACGGTCAGGACAAGGTCACGATCATGGTCTATATGTGCGGTACCGACCTTGAGTCCAAGTACGGCATGGCTTCAAACGATATGCAGGAAATGGCTTCCGCTGAGTTCGGCGACAACGTCAACATCATCGTCTACACAGGCGGCTGCTCCGGTTGGAAGACCTCCGGCATCAGCAACAAGGTCAACCAGATCTACCAGATAACCAGCGCCAAGACCGTGAACGGGACCAAACAGGCCGGCAAACTCGTCACCCTCGAGTCCGACATGGGCTCCAAGGCGATGACCAACCCCGACAACCTCGCCTCGTTCATTCAGTACTGCGCTGCCAACTACCCCGCTAACCGCAACGAGCTCATCTTCTGGGATCACGGCGGCGGATCGGTCAGCGGCTACGGCTACGACGAGAAGAACAAGTCCGCGGGCTCGATGAGTCTCGACGGCATAAACAAGGCGCTCAAGAGCGGCGGCGTGACCTTCGATTTCATCGGCTTCGACGCCTGCCTCATGGCTACCGCCGAGAACGCACTCATGCTCAACAGCTACGCCGACTACCTCATCGCCTCCGAGGAGACCGAGCCCGGTATCGGCTGGTACTACACCAACTGGCTCACAAAGCTCGGTAGCGACACCTCGATGTCCACGCTCGACATTGGCAAGCTCATCGCCGACGACTTCGTTGACGAGTGCGCACGCAAGTGCAAGGGTCAGAAGACCACACTCTCCCTCATCGACCTCGCTGAGTTCTCGAACACAGTCCCCGCAAACATCACCAGCTTCTCCAAGTCTGTTTCGAGCAAGATAAGCGCGAGCGACTACCAGTCCGTCTCAGACGCAAGATACCGCACCCGCGAGTTCGCTGAGAGCTCCAAGATAGATCAGGTCGACCTCGTTGACCTCGCCCTCAATATGGGCACTGAGGAGGGCGTGCAGCTCAGCAAGGCTATCCAGGGCGCTGTCAAGTACAACCGCACCTCCACCAACATGACCAACGCTTACGGCGTTTCGATCTACTTCCCCTACAAGCGCACATCATACGTTGACCCCGCCTGCAGCACCTACAGCGCTATCGGCATGGATTCCGAGTATTCGCGCTGCATAAAGCAGTTCGCCAGCCTCGAGACCAGCGGTCAGATAGCTGCCGGCGGTACTGCGTCGCCCCTCGGCTCGCTCTTCGGCGGAAGCTCCTCGGGCGTATCGGGCGGCTCTGATATCATCGGCTCGCTGCTCTCCTCCTTCCTCGGAGGCGGCGGCGACAGGAGCATCGACGGTCTCGACAGGGACAACATCTCCTTCATGGACGAGGGCGACGTTGATGAGGCAGCGGAGTACATCTCCCTCAACCACCTCGACGTCTCGAACCTCGTGTGGGAGCAGTCCGACGGCGAGTACAAGCTCACAATGCCGGAATCCCAGTGGGCTATGATACACGACGTTGCGCTGAATATGTTCTACTTCGACGGTGATGGCTACATCGACCTCGGTATGGACTACGTCTTCAAGAGCTTCGACGGCAAGACCCTCGTGGCTGACACAGACCGCAACTGGCTCGCGATAAACGGTCAGAACGTAGCGTTCTACTACCTCGGCAAGACCAATGATACGATAACGGGCTATGTTCCGGCGTTCCTCAACGGCGAGAGAGTGAACCTCATGCTGGTGTTCGACGACGAGAACCCCAGCGGCTACATCGCAGGCGCCACCACCGACTACATCGGCGGCGAGACCGACACCGTCGCCAAGGCTTACACAGAGCTCCAGACCGGCGACCAGCTCGAATTCATCTGCGACTACTACACCACCGACATGAAGTATCAGGACTCCTACCTCCTCGGCGACCCTGTGAGCGTCACCGACAACATGACGATAAGCAACGTCGATGTCGGCTCGGGCGAAGTAAGACTGATGTACTGCCTGACCGATATGTACGGGCAGGACTACTGGACTGAGGCTATCATCAAGTAACGATACAGAACGGGCGGCAGCTGCTGCCCGTTCTTTGTCTGAAATAATGAAAAATCTGCAAAAAACCGAAAATTTTGCTTGACAAATGCTCTGGTTTGTGGTAGAATAGTTTTGCCGCTTGTAAACGGGCTCTCCAAGATGTGTTCCCACACGCCCGTCGCAGCGAGTTTATTGAAAAGGCAGGTGCCACAATATGTACGCAGTAATTGAGACCGGCGGAAAGCAGTATCAGGTAAACGAGGGCGATGTTATCTACATCGAGAAGCTCGCTGCCGAGGCTGACGAGACAGTTACCTTTGACAAGGTCGTAGCTCTCGGCGCTGACGATGGTATCAAGGTAGGCGCTCCCTACGTTGACGGTGCAGCAGTTGAAGCTAAGGTAATTAAGAACGGCAAGGCTAAGAAGATCACTGTTTTCACCTACAAGCCCAAGAAGGGTGAGAAGAAGAAGCAGGGTCACAGACAGCCTTACACACAGGTCGAGATCAAGTCCATCAAGGCATGATCAAAGCACGATTCTTCCAGTCGGGCGGCTTTCTCACAGGCTTTGAGGTGAGCGGTCACGCAGGTTTTGCCGAAAGCGGAAAGGACATAGTCTGTGCAGCGGTTTCCTCCGCAGTGCAGCTCACTGTCAATCTCCTCGACGAGCTCGGCTTCGCGCCGGACGTAAACGTCGGAGACAATGTTATCCGCTGTATCTTCCAGGGAGAGGATATCCCTTCCCGCATGGCAGAACAGCTCAGGCTCCACTTCGGATCCATACTTGAAGAATTCCCCGGCACTATCAAAATCACTATTTCGGAGGTGTAAGTATGTTAAAGATCAGTATTCAGTTCTTCGCCCACAAGAAGGGTGTTGGTTCCACAAAGAACGGACGTGATTCCGAGGCTAAGAGACTCGGCGTCAAGAGAGCGGACGGTCAGTTCGTTGAGGCTGGCAATATCCTCGTTCGTCAGAGAGGTACTCATATCCACCCCGGTGAGGGCGTAGGCATCGGTTCTGATGATACATTATTCGCTACAGTCAGCGGAAGAGTAAAGTTTGAGCGCTACGGAAAGGACCGCAAGAAAGTTTCCGTTTACGCTGAGCAGTGATCACGGCTTAACGTGAAGATCAGGGGCGGTCGCACAGAACGGTGCGGCGCCCCTGTTTTATGCTAAGGCACCCACGCACGGACAGGAGGTCAGTCCATGTTTGTAGATCAGGCGAGAATCAAGATCAAGGCGGGAGACGGCGGCGACGGCGCTGTATCGTTCCACCGCGAAAAATACGTTGCCGCAGGCGGCCCAGACGGCGGCGACGGCGGCAGAGGCGGAGATATCGTATTTCAGGTAGACGACAGCTTCTCCACCCTCATAGATTTCAGATATAAGAGAAAATACGTCGCAGAGCGCGGACAGAATGGCTCCTCGCGCAACTGCACCGGCAAGAGCGCTCCCCCGCTCGTGGTCAAGGTGCCACGCGGAACTATCGTCCGCGATGCTAAGTCCGGACGTATCATGGCGGATATGTCCTCCGACGAGCCCAAGGTGCTCGCAAGAGGAGGAAACGGCGGCAAGGGAAACGTCCATTTTGCGACATCCACCCGCCAGATACCCAAGTTCGCGAAGCCCGGCTACCCCGGCGAGGAATTCGAGGTAACGCTCGAGCTCAAGCTCCTTGCGGACGTCGGACTCGTCGGCTACCCCAATGTGGGAAAATCCACCCTCATATCGGTGGTCAGCGCGGCTAAGCCGAAGATAGCCAACTACCACTTCACCACTCTCACCCCCGTGCTGGGAGTTGTCAGGGTCGGCGAGGAGAAGTCCTTCGTCATGGCTGATATCCCGGGACTTATCGAGGGCGCAGGCGACGGCGTCGGACTGGGACACGAGTTCCTCCGCCACGTCGAGAGGTGCAGGCTCATCGTCCATGTGGTCGATGTTTCCGGCGTCGAGGGACGCGACCCCGAGGAGGATTTCACGATAATCAATCAGGAGCTCGCCAAGTTCAACGAGGAGCTCGCGAAGCGTCCGCAGATAGTCGCCGCGAACAAATCCGACATGGCGACCAACGAACAGGTGGAGAGGTTCCGCGCGTTCAGCGAGGAGAAGGGCATACCGTTCTTCACTATCTCTGCTGCGACGACTCAGGGCACCGCGGAGCTGATGAACAAGATCTCGGAGGTGCTCGACACCCTCCCGCCGATACGCGAGTACGAGGCAGAGCCGATACCGCAGGAGGAGCTCGACGATATGCTCGGCGTGGGCAAGAAGTTCGAGGTGCGCGTCGAGGACGGCGTTTACTACGTCGAAGCGCCGTGGATACAGCACATCATGCGCACAGTTGACCCCGACGATTACTCCTCACTCCAGTACTTCCAGCGCGTGCTGATAAACTGCGGCATAATCGCGAAGCTCGAGGAAATGGGCGTCCAGGAGGGCGACACAGTCGATATCGAGGGCTTCGAGTTCGACTTTGTGAACTGATATGGGCAGAGAGTTTTTATCGGAGCGCGAGGCGAACACCTACAGTCCCCTGTCGCTCGCATTTCTCGGGGACAGCGTGTACGACACCCTTGTGCGGGAGCACCTGCTGAAGCAGGCTAATATGCCCGTCGCGAAGCTGCACTCGGCGAAGATACAGCTCGTGTGTGCGGAGTACCAGTCGGCGGCATACGATATCCTGTCGGAGCGGCTCACGGAACATGAGCTCGCGGTGCTGAAGCGCGGACGCAATGCCACCGGCAACACCGTCCCCAAGCACGCAGACGCCGCGCAGTACAGGCGTGCGACCGCAGTGGAGAGCCTGTTCGGGTACCTGTTCCTCACAGGGCAGGACGAGCGTATCTGCGAGCTGTTTGAGATAATGATGTCTGCGGGAGCGGACTAAAAGAAATGGGGCGCGGAGCCCGCGCTGGCGGACACGTCGCCGCTCGCACGCATGAGTGATATCGTCGGGACGCCGCGGGCGGAGTCCCCTACATACAGATCTAAAATAAACAGATTGGAGTGTTAATCAATGTCAGGACATTCAAAATGGAACAATATCAAGCGCAAGAAGGAAGCGACCGATGCTGTAAAGGGCAAGATCTTCACCAAGATCGGCCGCGAGATCACCGTCGTTGTCAAGGAGGGCGGTCCCGACCCCAACAACAACGCCAAGCTCCGTGACCTCATCGCCAAGGCTAAAGCCAACAACGTCCCCAACGACAACATCGAGCGCGTCATCAAGAAGGCTGCCGGCGGCGAGGACAAGAACAACTACGAGAACATGGTCTATGAGGGCTACGGTCCGAACGGCGTGGCTGTCATCGTCGAGTGCCTCACCGACAACAAGAACCGAACCGCTGGCGACGTCCGCCACTACTTCGACAAGTTCGGCGGAAACCTCGGTACTACGGGCTGTGTATCCTTCATGTTCAGCACCAAGGGTATCGTTATCCTTGAGAACACCGGTCTCGATGAGGACAAGGTCATGGAGGACGTATTCGAGTGCGGCGGCGACGATTTCGACGTAAGCGAGGAGAGCATAGAGATCGAGTGCGCTCCCGAGAACGTCCACGCGCTCCGCGAGGGTCTTGCTGCAAAGGGCTACAACGTACTCTCCGCAGAGACCGAGCGTATCCCCTCCACCTACACTACCCTCACCGATGAGGAGCACATCAAGAAGATGAACCTCCTCCTTGAGCACCTTGAGGACAACGACGACGTGCAGAACGTCTACCACAACTGGGAAATGCCCGAGGAAGAATAATGAGCGTGACGATCAAAAAGGTCATGAACGAGAACGAGCTTCGCGATATTGCGGAGCTCGCTTCAATAATATGGCATGAATGCTTCGTCGGCATCATCACCGCGGAGCAGATAGACTATATGGTGGAGCGGTTCCAGTCCTTCCCTGCCATGAAGGCACAGACCGCGGAGCAGGGCTACAGCTACTTCTCGGTGCGCGACGGCGCGGATCTGTGCGGGTACTTCGCGGTAAAGCCCGAGGAAGACGACCGCTTCTTCCTGAGCAAGCTCTACCTCCGCACCGACAAGCGCGGACACGGCATCGCACGGACAATGCTGGACAGAGTCTTCGCGGAAGCGCGAAATGCCGGCAAGAAGTCGGTGTACCTCACGGTCAACAAGCACAATGACCATGCGATAGACGTCTACAAAAAGGTGGGCTTCACGGTCGCGGATACTGCTGTCACCGACATCGGCGGCGGCTTTGTCATGGACGACTATATCATGTCGTACAAACTGTAAATATCTGTCCGCCTCTCTGCATATAATATACGGACAACTTTTCGGGAGAGAAAAAATGAGCTACACAGAATTATTCCTGCTTTCGGTCGGACTTGCAATGGACGCATTTTCCGTCGCGCTCTGCAAGGGACTGAGCATGAAAAGGATAAACTACCTCGGCGGAACAGTCATGGCGCTGTTTTTCGGCGTATTTCAGGCTGGAATGCCGCTGCTTGGGTACTTCCTCGGAAGCCGCTTCGAGAGCTTCATCTCGACGTTCAGCCACTGGATAGCTTTCATGCTGCTCGGCTTCATCGGCGGGAAAATGATCTGGGAAGCCGTCCGCGGCAGCGACGAGGACACCGGCACCTCCGAGTACCGCCTCGACCTGAAGGAGCTCACCATACTCTCCATCGCGACGAGTATCGACGCCCTCGCAGTGGGTATCGTCTTCGCGGCACAGAAGACCAACCTCGCGGTATCGGTCACGATGATCGGAGCCGTGACGTTCGTGCTGTCGTTCATCGCCGTGATAATCGGGAGCAAGTTCGGCAGTATCTTCGGCAATAAGGCAGAGATAGCCGGCGGAAGCATACTTATCCTCATCGGCACAAAGCTCCTCCTCGAGGGACTGGGCGTCCTGTAAGCGTGACGTTTATATGGCAGTATCATGAGTATCCACTGGGTGAAAACCTTTCTGAGGAAAGGTTCTTCCTCCAGACCCCCTTTCCAAAGACTTTCAATATTAAATTTCCCCTCAGGGGTATACCACTTCAAGAAAGCTGAGTTTTGCAAGTTTTTCTTGTGGCATACCCCTGAGGGGAAATTTGGTACCGAAAGTTTTAGGGAGGGAGTTTGAGGGAGGACCCTTTTTCAAAAGGATCTCCCTCAATGGGTGTGCGTAATACCACTGTATAAACATCACGCTTACGGGGCATTTTTATGCGATAATGGTTGACTTTTGTTTGAAAATGTGATAAAATATCACTATAATGTAATCTCAGATCGGAGGTTTTCTCAATGAAAAAAAATGATATCCCATATATCTGGACCGACAAGAAAAGAACACTCTTTGGTCTGCCGATCTCTTTCACGAGATATTTCCTCACGGAGACCAAGTTCGTCACACGTAAGGGCTTCCTGAGCATAGACGAGGACGAGCTCGACCTCTACAAGATAACTGATAAAAAGGTGCGCTACCCGTTCTTCCAGCGCCTTTTCCGCTGCGGCACTATCATCATCTACAGCCGCGATACAGATACCCCCTCCAAGGAGGTCCACTGCATAAAGAACGTCCGCAAGGTCTCCGACCTCATCGACAAGCACCTCAATATCATGCGCGATAAGTACGGCATAAGAGGACGCGACCTCATGGGTATCCATAACGGTACTCCCGATGACCTCTACGACCCGACATACGACAGCACTGATTTCTGAGACGGGGTGATCGTATGCTTCCTTTCATCACTGAAAAGCAGTCGTGCTGGGAGCGGCTGAAAGCCGAGAAGCGCCCTATCTTCATCTACGGCATGGGCGACGGTGCGCTCAAGATAATGCAGGTCTTCAAGAACCGCGGGATATCCGTTGCGGGCATATTCGCGAGCGATGACTTCGTCCGCGGACATTCCTTCGAGGGCTTCCACGTTCACAGGCTCGCAGACATCGAAGAGGCTGTGGAGGATTTCGTCGTGGTACTGGCATTCGCTGCCGGCTATCAGGAGATAGTGGACAAGATACACAGCATCGCCTCGCGGCATACGCTCTATGTCCCGGACGTCCCCGTAGTGGGCGGAGGTCTGTTCACATATGAGTACTGCACAGAGAACGCCGATAAGATACAGGCGGTCTACGACAGCCTCGCGGACGACTACTCCCGCAAGGTCTATGCGAACATCATAAACTTCAAGATAAGCGGTAAGATAGAGTACCTCTCCGCCGTCACATCGACCCGCGCGGAGATCTACAAGCGCATAATCAAGCCCAACCTCAACGAGGTCTTCGTCGATCTCGGCGCTTACAACGGCGACACGATCAAGGAGCTCATGGAGTTCACGCACGGGCTCTACTCCTCTATATACGCCCTCGAGCCGGACAGGAAGAACTTCAAGAAGCTCGCGAAGTTCGTTGACGGCATGAACCGCGTCTATGCTTACAACGCCGCAGCGTGGTGCGTTGACGGTGAGCTGCCCTTCGCTGCGAAGGCAGGCAGACAGTCCGCGATAACCGCAGCCTCCGAGAACATGGTCGCAGCACGCACAGTCGATTCTATCCTCGACCGCAAGCCCGCATCCATCATCAAAATGGACGTCGAGGGCTTCGAGCGTGAGGCGATATGGGGCGCTGCACAGACGATCGCGCACTTCTCCCCCAAGCTCATGGTCTCGCTCTACCACCGCAACGAGGACATCTTCGAGCTTCCGCTGCTCATAAAGACCCTCAACCCCAACTATAAGCTGTACATACGTCATCAGCTCTACATACCCGCGTGGGAGACAAACCTCTACGCGGTGCCGTGAATAAAACAAATCCCCCGGAACGTACCGAACGTCCCGAGGGATATTTTTTTATACTAACCCCTGTTTTACAAGCAGCTGTCGCATGAGTGCGAGGTCGAGGACAGTTATGTCATCGGAGCCGTCGAGGTCGCCCACCGACCAGTCTGCGAGTGAGTTCATGTTGAGGATAAAGCCCTGCATAGCAACGACATCAGCGACATTGAAAGTGCCGTCCGCATTGACGTCGCCCTCGACCGGCTCAGGCGGTCCGGAGGTTATCTCAGCCATGCTCGGCTCAACGCCTCCCCACCAGTCCCACGGATTGCCCTGACGGTACTTATTCGCCGCCTCGGCGTTCGTCCATGTGAACTGATTGTCGTAGAGGTGCCCCTCCTCGTAGTACCACGCCGCGAGCGCGATTATCTCGTCGGGATAGTCCTTGTAGTAGCCCTCGTTCTCGGGGGTGTAGGTCACCCAGCCGGTGTTGTGACCCTTTAGCGCGCCGCGCACGACCTGATAGCCGGTGAGACCATCGTTGTTTATCGCGATCTCAACGAAGTGCAGTATCTTGCGGATACCCATGTGATTGGAGATGATAGCGTCGTAGAAATTCTCCTTGGTGAGGTCGTACTGGTACATCTCAGGGACGTTGTCCTCGGGCATATAGTCGTGCCCCGCGTTCGCAAAGGCAGTAACAGCAGTCTGGAGCGTACCGTAGGCGTGGGCAGAGCTCTCCGCAAAGCCCTGAGAATAGGCAGTTTCGAGGTCTGCACCGAACTGACCGCTGCCGAGGGTGGATTCACGCGTACCGATACCGAGAAACAGCGCATAGACCTTCTCGCGGTCCGGCTGACCGAGACGCACCTTGAGCAGATCCCAGTGCTCGTCGATCTCCTTGTAGAGCGCGTACTTGACCTCCTGTGTGGTCATCTCGTGGTTTATAGCCCTTATCTCCTCGATCGAGGCATTCGCGGGGGTATTGCGGTCGCCGTAGTTGAAGGGATTTCCCACGCCCTCAGTCTGAACGTCGCGGCTGGGGTCGTGAGCGATAGAATCTGACGCACCGGCAGAGATAGCAGAGACCTGTCCGGCGATTAGAACAGCGGAGGTCAGAAGTCCGCAGATTATACGAGTGATCTTCATACGCCACCTCAGAAATTAGAGCCGTTCCAGCCCCAGTTCTCGACCTCAGAGTACTTGACGTAAACGCGGTCAGAGGAGATACCGAGCTGGTCGGTCATGATACCGGTGATGTGACTTGTGAGAGTGGATAGTGCGTTGTGCGAGGCGCCGCCGTAAATGCTGACCTCGACCATCGCAGCGGCTTCGTTCGTACCCTTGAACCAGAGAGCGTACTCGGGCTCAATGCCGACCATGAGCCAGCTTTCGGACTTTCCGGGGATAGCCGTGATCGCAAGTCCGAGCTGGGACTTGATAGCCTCAGCCTTGTCCTGAGAGACGGCAGCGTTGGTCTTTACGTTGATGAATGGCATATGAATTCCTCCTTATTCGTTATTCAAGTCCCGCAACGAGCGCCTTGAAAGCGTCGCCGCGCTCCTCAAAATTCTTGAAAATACCGTAGCTCGCAGCCGCCGGCGACATAACACAGCTCATTCCCGCGGGAGTTATCTCCGCCGCGAGTCTGACAGCGTCGGCAAGGTGCGGAACGTAGTGGACACGCTCCGGACGGCTGAAATCAGGCGTTTGCGTCATGTCGAACACGCGCTTTCCGGACGTCTCCATGCAGATGACGGACACATCAGAGCCACTCAGGAACTCGACGAGCGGGCGATAATCAATACCCCTGTCCATACCGCCGACGATAATCGTCGCAGGATCAGGAACGCTCTTCAGTGCCTCGATCGCGGTCGCGCAGGCAGTCGAGATTGAGTCGTCGTACCAGCGGATATTCCGCGAAATACCGACAAATTCGAGCCTGTGCGCGAGCGGGTCGAAGCTGCACAGTGCCTCAGTGAACTGCGCTTCGCTGACGTAACTGCGGCAGACGTCCCACGCCACCGCGATGTTATAGTGGTTGTGCACGCCGAGCAGCTTCAAGCGGTCGGTCGGGATAGCGTACTCTCCCCCGTTGCTGTCACGGACAACGCCGCCAGTCACAAAGACGTCAGCGCGCTCGTCGCTGCCGGAGACCGTCCTGATCTCGGAAGCAATATTGTCCGGTTTAATCTCAGAATTGCACCATAGAACGTCGCCAGCGCGCTGGTGCAGGTAGATATTTTTCTTCGCCGCGTAGTACTTTTCCATAGTTCCGTAGTGGTCGAGGTGTTCCTCGTAGAGGTTCAGAAAGACCGCTTTCGACGGTGAAACGCTCATGTATTCGAGCTGGTGGCACGAGAGCTCACATACAACTATTGTGTCATCGTTCATGCTGTCAGCTATGTCGAATACCGGGATACCGATGTTACCCGCGATACGGCAGTCCAGACCGGTCTTGCCAAGAATGTGATAGATCAACGAAGTTGTGGTGCTTTTTCCCTTAGTACCCGTGATACCGATTATCTGCTCTCGGAACACAGCGAAGAATATCTGCGTCTCACAGGTGATGTCACATTTGTGCTGCTCAGGCGGAACTTCGAGCACTATCCCCGGGCTTTTGAACACGATGTCGAACTCATCGAGCTGCTTCTGATAGTCAGCCCCGCAGATGAGCTCAACGCTGTCCGGAAGCTCGTTCTTCGCGCGGTCAACGTGATTGAGGTCAGCTACAGCTATACACGAAGGTGAGCAATATTGTGCTAATTTAGTATAAGTAGACCTACCCTCCCTGCCGAATCCGAGTATGCAGACTGACTTCCCGGCAGTATATTGGTTTAAATATTCAGCGAATTTGTTCAAAGAAGTCGCTCCATTTCGTTTGTTAATATATCTTTAAACTCATCCGGCAGGAGGTTCTCCTCATCGAACGAGCCACAGAGCACCGCATTGCGCTCATCAAGCCCACTTTCCGAAAAATAGCCATTTTTCTTGTACTGAGCAAACAGATATGGCAGCTCCGCCCCTATCCTTTCACGCTCCCGGATAGCCAGCGAAACCGCGAGGTTCACCTCGGCCACGCTGCCCACGCACTCAAACGGCTTGTGCTCGGAATGACCGATAAGCTCCGTAAAATAGGTCTCCATGCCCTCATCGGACAGCATATCCCGCCTGAATATTCCCGTCAGCTCGGCGTCCGTGAGGAACGGTGAGAGTATCAGCGCCACGAACAGGCACTTCGGGCACTCACCGCACCAGATGTCCGGCGAGACCTTGCTTCCGAGGTTGCAGCTGCGGAAGACCGGCAGGTACTTACGGTGCGCGACGAACATCTTCGCGATCTGGAACTCCGCGAGCGGGCGCAGGAAGCTGAAATAGTACACGCCCGTGCGAAGGTGATCGGCTTCATATCGGTGAAAATCGCTCTCGAACTCGAAGCTCTTCGAGTACTGATGATTGACCTGCATACCCGCGACGGTGCTCTCGTTCGCGCTCGACTCATTGGACAGCACGATGTACTTAAGACCGTGCAGATACGCCGTGATTTCGGCGGAAAACGCCACTATCGCCGAGAACGGCGTGTGACCGTTGAGGTAACCCGCACTGTTCAGCTCGAGCAGCGTGCGATCGAATTTTCGCTGTGCAGTGATGAGCGCGTCCTCCGGCAGACCCGCAGTTTCTACGGTCGCCGAAATAGAGCAGCGCTTGTTTATGGCGTAACACCGGCATTTCATGCCCGCGCGGGTGAGCGTTTCGAGCGTCAGCGCGGAGTCCTTGCCGCCGCCTATCGGGACAAGGCAGCCGCTCAGCTCAGGTCTCACTGCTGGCTCGGTGCATTCAAACCCGCCCTCGGGCACTATCTCCACAAAGTCCGAAAAATCGGAATTTATACCGTTGACATAGAAGAACTCGCCCAGTCCCATGAACCATAGCTTCCGCCACCATTCGATCTGCTCAGCGCTGAGCTCGCCGCACTCCACACGAACCGTCGGGGAACAGGTCGCCTTCCAGTAGCTGACTGCCTCCGCCATGCCGAGCGAGAACACGAGCCGCTCGAAGGCCAGGTCGCCGGCGACGCTCACGCCCTCCGGCTTCGGGAAGCTCCACGCGGGGTGGAAGTCCTTCAGGCCCTCTATCGAGAAGTGCCAGCTGACATCGATCCGGTCGGGCTGTTCATCTATCGTATATGACTTGTACGCGAAGACCGGAGCCTCCGCGCGGAATCTCTCATATTTTTCCATTGAGCCGCTCATTCCACCTTGCTCCCTGTTATGCTGCGGCAGTGCTCCTTGAGCAGCCGGAAGGTCTCGTCGGAGAGGTCATGCTCGACCTTGCAGGCGTCCTCAGCGGCAGTGTCACGGTTGACGCCGAGGTAGATAAAGAAATCGGTGAGTGTCGTGTGGCGGTCATAGGTGCGCACAGCGACCTCCTTGCCCTCCGGAGTGAGGGTGATGTGGTTATCGCCGTCAACGAGGACGAGCCCGTCCTCCTTCATCTTCTTCAGGACTATCGAAACGGTAGGGCGCGAGTAGCCGAGGTACGAGCAAATATCTATCGCGTGAACGTCAGGCTGCTTCTGCGAGAGGATCAGTATGGTCTCGAGGTAGTTTTCAACTGCTTCTGTAATAGCCATATTTGTTCTCCTTTTTTGTTATGGTTTACTAATTATTATAGCACAGATTCTTCTGAAATGCAACAACTGCGGGAAGTTTTTTCGCACGTCTCAGTCCGTGATCTCATAGCCGGCATACTCAGCGAAAACAGCATAGATCTCCGGGAAGTTCGCGCGGGTACGGACGGGCTTCATGCTGTTGTCGGTGAAGCAGTGGGAGGACGTCCCCTCCGCGCAGATCTCCCCCGTAGCACGGTCGCGGACGATGTACGAGAGCTCCAGCGTCGTGCCGTTGAACTTGGTTATCAGCGGATACACCGCGAACGTATCCCCGAAGCGGAGCGGACGCTTATACCTGCATGACACCGACAGAACCGGCATCATCAGTCCCTTCGCCTCTATCTCCGGGAACGGCATTCCCGCCTGCTCAAGGAAGTCCACGCGGGTCTCCTCGAATATCCTTATGTAGTTTGAATGGTGCATTATGCTCATCTTGTCGGTCTCATAGAAGTACACGCTGCGCTGGTATGGTCTTATATTTTCCATCTGTGGCATTCCTTTCACTTTTTCTAAGCCTATTATACCACACTCTCCCGCAGAATTTCAACACATTTATCAAAAAAGACCGCAGAGCATCCTGCGGTCTTTGATCGGGAGAGTGTCTCCCCTGCTTATTCGTAAAGGATATCGAGATCGACGTCGCCGTAGATACCGCTGATATTTCCCACGCTGCTGAGCTGCCACATCTTGTAGCTGCCGGTGTAGGAGGTCTGGTCGGTATAGTGCGCGAGCCATACGGGACGGTCGTTCCTGTTCGTCCAGAAGTTCTCGAGGAAGTTCTTGCTGCTGTACAGCATGGACGAATACCCGTACCCCTGCATCTCGTCGTAAAAGACGTCGAACATCTCGTTCAGGTCGTGGATATTCATGCCGTAACTCTGGAAATTTCCGAATTCCTCCCAGTCGAAAGCCACCGGCAGGTCGAGCCGGAAGCCGTCGAGCTGCTCCGCGACCCACTTAGCGTGCTCCTTCACACCCTCCACGGAATAGTCTGCGCTGTAATAGTACACGCCCACGTCGAGACCGGCTGCGCGTGCGTTCTCGATATTCGTGCGGAAGTAGGGGTCAACAGTCGGGGTGCTGTAGTAGTACCCGAGACGCACCATGACGAAGCTGCACCCTGCGTCGCGGACGGCGTTGAAGTCGATGTCGCCCTGCCACTGCGAAACGTCGATACCGAAGCGTCTGCCCTCCCCGGCGTGATCGCTCAGGAACTGCGAGAAATCGTAGCGCGGACCGTCGTTGCTGTACGGCGTTATCGAGCTCACAACGTTTATCGTGAGGTCCCATGTCTGCGAATTGCCCGAGCTGTCTGTCACGGTCGCGGTGATAGGGTAGATGCCGACTGCATCCGGGTCAACGCTGCCCGTGTAGGTCAGCGAGACATTGCGGTCGTAGTTGTCGGCGAAGCCAACGTAATCGTTGAGGTCGAAAGCCTTCCCGACGAGGTGCTCCGGCGACCAGCCCGCATTGAGTATCACGGGCGCCTGAGCATCAACGACGGTGTAGCCTATCTTCGTCTCGAACTCCGCCCCGCCGGAGGAGCACTTCACGGTCAGCTCCTTATCGCCGGGCTCGGAGGTATCAACAGCCTCATCGCCGTTGAGGATATCAGCGTTCTCGGCGCTCACCATATCCGCTACCTTTATATCCGTGTATACCTCGAGAGTCGTCGAGCCTGTTACGGTTAGCTCCGGCGGAGGTACTTCCTCAGCGGGAGCAGTTGTAGTCTCAGGTGCGGATGTAGTCACCGGCGCGGTCACAGTTGTCTGCACAGCAGAAGTCTCCACGGCAGCAGACGTAGTCTCCGCGGGCGGCTCATTCACCGTACCCACGGTCTCACCGCAGGAGGTCAGCGTGAGCGCACCGGCAATTAAAATTGGGAAATATTTCTTCATACATTCTCCTCTGTCCCGAGAAATGCGCGTATCTCGTCAAGTCTTGCGTTGGCAGCGGCTCTGCCTATGCGGTAGACCTCGCGCAGCACATCGGGGTCGTGTTCGATATGTCCCACGGGGAGCGGCTGATCCGGCGCAATAACGAGTGCCCTGCCGTCTGCCTCCGCGGCACTGACGTATCTGAGCTCCTCGTTGTACATTTTCGGGCGGTTTTTGAAAGCTCTCACGAAGTCGGGATACTTCCTGAAAGCCGCCGCAACGAGGTGGCGGGACTTCGTGGGCTTCTTGACGAATCCGCGGGGCTGAGTGAGGATAACGACGTTCCGCTCATAGCCAACCGACTCCATGAAGCGGAGCGGTATCGAGTCCGCGATGCCGCCGTCGAGGAGCTTTTTCCCGCCTGCCTCGACTATCCTTGAAGCGAGCGGCATAGACGCCGACGCACGCAGCCACTCGATCTCACCGGGCGAAGCTGTCTTGAACCGGTGGTAGACTGCTTTCCCCGTCTCGACGTCCGTGCAGACAGCGTAGAACTCCATGGGGTCGTTCGCGAAGGTCTCGCCGTCGAATGGGTCGAGGGAGTCCGGTATCTGCCTGTAGATGAAATCCGCACCGAAGAGGTCGCCGGTGGTCAACCAAGACTTCAGGCTGCAATATCTCTTGTCGCGTGCAAACCGCGTGTTATAGCGGATAACGCGCCCCGGCTGCTTGGATTTGTAGTTGCAGCCGAAGCCAGCTCCGGCTGAAACGCCCACAGCGCCGTCAAAGTCTATGCCGTTTTCCATGAGGACGTCAGTGACGCCGGCGGTGAACATACCGCGCATAGCGCCGCCCTCGAGAACAAGTCCGTACTTCATATTATTGCTCCCTATATCTAAAATAAAAATGCCGGGTCATAAAAAATCGCGTCCCACGAAAATGGAACGCGAAAACGTCCGCGGGTGATCCCGCTGGTGGACCTGAAGGGGTTCGAACCCTCGACCTCTGCGTTGCGAACGCAGCGCTCTCCCAACTGAGCTACAAGCCCATAGTGAAGCTGAACGTATCAGCCTTTGAATAAAATGCAAGTGCGGATCAGACCGCAGCACAAATCATGCGCAGCAATCAAACTACCGTATGCGATGTACAAGTAAGGTCGTTGATAAGAGTGAGCGAGGCACGAGCGACAGCGTATCCTCGGTCAAGCTGGCTAAATACGTGGCGTTGACTACCGTTCCACACGAAGCAGAACGCGATACCGCCCGCGGGGGCGTCCCCGCTGGTGCCGGTGACCGGGGTCGAACCGGTACGGTATCTCTACCATCGGATTTTGAGTCCGACACGTCTGCCAATTCCATCACACCGGCGTCTTCCAGCAGTAAATATTATACCACAAATGCATTATACTTGTCAACAGTTTTTTCAATTGAAGATTATTTTTCACATAAAAAGAGCAAGAGCCCTGCCTCCTACCCAACAGAGACAAGGCTGCTGATCTGCCCTCTTACATGGAATGGATAGCTAAAGGAATTGTTCGACCTGTGCTATCCGCCAGGTTAAAATTCAGGCAAGAGAAAGCCTCCGCGTTCCGAATGTGCAGAAAAGGAAGCGGGCTGCACTCTTGTCTCCCCGAGTATATTTTAACCTATATCCACTAAGAAAACAACTCATAATTTGTAGCATTAGTGTAAAATATGAATGAATTTTGAATAACAAACAGATACATATTCTGCACCTTTTATGCATTATAAGTATTGACGAGGCAGTCAAGGGGACCTATAATAGTAGTTAGAGAGTTGTAACGCTGCCGGCTGAGGTCATGAGTGTGAGGAATAATATCCCCACGCAGACCGCAGCTCCGGCGCGTCCGGGGAGCTTTCGGAGCCACCCCGCAGGGAATCACATGGAGGGAAACGGGAATGCACAGGAAGGAAAGAAAGATATTCGGCGTCATCGCGGCGAGCGCAGCGGATATCGAACAGCGCGAGATACTGAGCGGCGCGATTGGTCAGGCTCAGAAAATGGACATCGACATCGCCGTCATATCGAACATCTACAACCCCACGGAGTCCACGGAGGTGCTCCGGACCGAGAACGAGATCTACGACCTTATCCTCTCGGACGAGTTCGACGGCTTTATACTCATATCCGAAGCGATAATCAATCCCGACGCACAGCCGAAGGTCATCGAAGCCCTCGAGCACCGCGCGGGAGCTCCCGTCCTCGTCGTCGGGACACCCACCCCGGGTCTTATGATGCCGGACTTCCACTTCATCAACACCAGCGACGAGAACGACATCGAGGACATCACCGACCACCTCATCGACGTCCACGGCTTCGAGGATATCCATATCCTCACCGGACAGGTCTTCATCGAAGCATCCCACAAGAGAGTCGCCGGCTACCGCCGCTCCCTCGAGAAGCACGGCATACAGTTCGGCAAGCAGAAGGTATTTTTCGGCGATTTCTGGCTTAATTCCGGACGTGACCAGGCGCGGAAGTACATCACCGGCGAGCTCCCGTATCCGCAGGCGCTCATCTGCTGCAACGACTACATGGCATACGGCCTCCTCGACGAATTCATGGAGAACGACATCGACATCAGCGAAAAAATGGCTGTGATAGGCTATGAATATATCCGCGAGCGCAGGAACCACAGTCCCCTGCTCACCACCTACCAGCGCAACCGCCGCGATATAGGTGCGGAAGCCGTCAGAATGCTCGACGAGCGCCTCGTGACCGGTCGCTTCGGCAGCTTCGACCCTCCCCGCGGCAGGCTCATTCACGGGGACACCTGCGGCTGCGGCGCAAAGCGTGAGGACATCAAGCGTGAGCTGCTCGACGTCCGCACCAAGGCGACCTACGACTTCCTGAACCTGTTCAGCCAGCTCGAGCACAGGCTCACGGAATGCCGGAATATCGACGAATTCGTCCAGCGCTGCTGGGAGTACCAGTTCATGATACGAAACGTCAGCAAGCTGCATATGTGCCTCTACGAGAACTGGTTCGACGACAGCGAGAACACCGGCAACCTCATCAGCTACAACCTCCTCACCTACGAGAAGCCGCTCATCTTCCCGGCGAACGAGATCTCCGTGACCTTCTCCGGCAGCGCCGCACCGTACTACTTCTGCCCGCTGTTCTTCGGGAACCGCTCGCTGGGGTATGTAGTGCTGAGCTTCAACGAGCCCGATACCTTCGACCACATCTTCCGCAACTGGCTGAAATCCATCTCCAACGGACTGGAATTCCTCCGCATGAAGAACGATATCCGCTACCTCACCCAGTGCCAGAGCATAGCCGAGCACCGCGACACACTGACCGGTATGCTGAACGAAAAGGGTCTGCGCAGCACCTACAAGTCGGACGGAGCGCCCGACCTCTTCTTCCTCGAGCTGCGGATATGCCTGTTCAGCGACAGCTTCATAGCGATCAACGAGAACGAGAAGATACTCTCTGTCCTCGACGCAGCCGAAGCGGTACGCAAGTTCTGCGGGAACAGCAATGTCTGCGGAAAGCTCAGCGACGACACCTTCGTCTGCTTTGTCCACAGCAGCTCCGACGCCGACCTCCTCGCCGACCGCCTCACCTCGATAATGTACCGCCACTCCGTCTACATGGAGCGCTACGGCGTGGACTCCTTCGTGTGCGCGGCGGTGAAGTGCTCCGGCATGAGCTATCATCAGGCGAAGCTGAAATGCGCCGAGCTCCTCGACGCGCAGATACACGAGATCTCCTCCCGCCGTCCCGACCCGCACTACAAGGAGCTCCAGACCATTCGCGACTACATCTATGCCTCCCCCGCCGAGACCTTCGATTCGGACAGGATATACGCCCATTTCGACGGCAGCACGGGGTATTTCCGCTCGATATTCCGCAAGTGCTTCGGGATAACCATACACAGCGACTGCACCCGCGCGCGAATGGCAGCGGTGAAGTACTACCTCTCGGTGACGACCATGAGTATCGCGGAGATAGCTGCTGTTTGCGGATATTCGGACGCAAAGTACCTCATGCGCCAGTTCCAGCAGCAGACCGGCATGACCGCCGCTCAGTACCGTACTCTCGGCAAATAGACGCAAAAAGGCTGTGTGACCACAGGGTCGCACAGCCCCTTTTTATGTGGAATTTTGATCAGAGCACCGGATAGTAAGCCAGTGCGCCGAGCTCCTTCGCCTTAGCCTGAGCCTCAGCGAAGCTCATCTCCGAAGCAGAGATGAACGATACCCCGTCCTCGTGCTCGTAGGGCTCAACGCCCTCGGGAGCGACTCCGGCAGGCACACGGAAGTACCAGCGGCAGCTGAGCTTATCTACGGACTCCACAAACGAATCATCGTCCGCCTTCTCCCATGTCTGCGAGAGGACAGTGCCGTCGTTCTTTGCGGTCTCGATGACATCGCCGAGAACAGCGCTCGCCGTGGGCAGCTTGCCCGCACCGCGTCCGTAGAACATGGTCTGGTCGATACCGTCGCCGTAAACGAGCACAGCGTTGAAGACGTCGTTTACGCCGGACATAATGCTGTCGTAGGAGACAAGAGTCGGCATGACCGCGGGGAGTATCTTCCCGTTATCGAGCTTTCTCACGGAAGCCACCAGCTTGAGCGCGTATCCGAGCACATCGCACGCAGCGACGTCGCACAGCTCTACCTGTGAGATACCCTTTGTGTAGACGCTCTTCGGGTAAACGTGCTTGCCGAAAACGAGCGACGAGATTATGCATATCTTGCGGCAGGCGTCGTGACCCTCAATGTCAGCTGTGGGGTCCTTCTCCGCGTAGCCGAGCTTCTGCGCGAGAGCGAGAGCCTCGGCGAAGGGCATATTGTCGTTGTACATCTTGGTGAGGATAAAGTTCGTTGTACCGTTGAGGATACCCGCGACCATAGAGATGTCGTTGGCAGCGAGACAGCGGTGCAGCGGGCGGATTATCGGGATAGCTCCGCCGACGCTCGCCTCAAAGAAGAAGTTGCAGCCGTTCTCCTTGGCGAGGGAAAGGAGGATATCGCCTTTCTCCGCAACGAGCTCCTTATTGGACGTTGAAACGCTCTTGCCCTTTTTCAGGCACGAGCTGACGAACGTGAAAGCCGGCTCGACGCCACCCATACACTCCGCAACGGACGTTACCTCGTCATCGTTGAGGATATCGTTGAAATCTTTTGTGAACTTGTCCTGATAGGGCGAATCAGGGAAATCCCTGAGGTCGAGGATATATTTGATGTCCATTTCAGTGCCGGCGCGCTTCTCGATGCTCTTCTTGTTCTTGTAGAAAAGCTCGACAACGCCCGAGCCGACAACTCCGTGACCTAAAACTGCAAATTTGACTGACATAAAAACCTCCGCAAGATCACTCGGCGGACAGCAGCTTGACCTCAAGCACGCCGTCGAGCTTAGTAATTGATTTGAGCTTATCGAGCTCATCATCGGCCGATCCGGAGAGCCGCAGCGAGATATTCACCGCTGCCGCGCCGTCTACCGGGATGCTCTGATTGACCGTGAGAATGTTGGCATTCAGACCGTGC
>JAEELF010000026.1 GCA_016288815.1 Ruminococcus sp. | reverse complement strand
GGAGATACGCTTCACCGACCCCACGACCGGAGAGCGGGTGGAGCTGAGGTCAGCGCTGCCGGAGGATATCGGGGGATTGTTCAGAATAACGGGATCCCAAAGGGTCGACTGACCTTTTGGCGGGGTGTGGGGCGGTGCCCCACAGAAATTGAAAGGCGCCTCGCAAGTGAAGGCGTCCCCTTGCCGCCTCAACACATGAATATTCCTGCGACCGTAACGGTCGCACGACAGTGTGTCCGTCAACGTGGGCTCCGCGCTGCCATACGGGACGCAAATGAGCGCACATTTTTTGTGCATAGTCACGAAATTGCGTGAAAACTGCCCGTATACAGGTGCGCGGCGGTTGTATTTTTCGCTGTAGCTGATATAATATTACAGTGTAACCGATTTGTAATCAATGAAAGAAAGGCGGTGAGAACATGGGCTTTTTCGACAAACTGACGGGACTTTTCGCGCGGGCGGGACTGTGTACGGTCAAGCTGTTCGCGGCGGTGCTGCTCGGGATACTGCGTGCAGCCGGCTTCATAGCGTCTGAGCTGTGGAGCATAGTACGCGGCATAGGGCGCGTCATCGCATGGCTGTTCCGCGACTTCACCGAGTCGCTCCGGAAGAGGATGAAGCTCTCCAAGGAGCAGCAGAAAGAGGTCCGCAGGGCTAAAAAAGAGGGCGGCAGGGAGTACGCCAGGGCGCTGACCATGTTCATCGGGTCGTACCTCTTCGGCGAGGGCGGCGTGTTCTACACCGCGTTCAACTATATCCTGCCGATAGTCTCGGCGGCGTTTCTGGTGGGCGTAGTCCGCTACGGCTCTGGACTTGAATATGGCATAAGCGTTACCTGCAACGGCAGGGAGGTAGGCATAATCAGCGCGGAGGCTGACTTCGAGGAGGCTGAGCGCGAGGTGCAGCAGCGTATCGCATACGGCGAAAACGACGAGACCGTTGACCTTTCTGCTTCGTTCTCACTGAAGATCATCTCCGACAGCGACCGTATAATGACCTCAGAGCAGCTCGCGAATGAGCTCCTTGCGGCTTCCGACGAGGAACTCACTCAGGCTTACGGTATCTACATCGACGGAAGATTCGTGGGTGCTGTAAAGGACAAGACCCCCGTAGAGGACGCCCTCGCGGAGCACCTGCTGAACTACGACGCAGGCGGTACGGTGCGCAACGTATCGTACAAGAACCAGATAAAGTACACCGACGGCGTGTATCTGCTCGGGAGCGTCATGACCGAGCAGGAAGCCATCGACATGATGACCTCCTCGACCAGCTCGCGCGGGATATATGTCGCGCAGTCCGGGGACACAGTCGCGGGGATATGCCAGAAATACAACATGAAGCTCGAGGAGTACTCCTTCCTGAACCCCCTCGCGGGAAGCACGGTCGAAGCGGGACAGGTAGTGTTCGTGCTCGAGACCGAGAGCTTCCTCCCGATACAGTATATCCGCGAAATGGAGACGCTCTCGTTCATCGACTACGAGACCATTGAGGTCGAGACGAGCGCCCTGAACGTTGGCGTGCGTTCGATACTCGTCAAGGGCGAGCAGGGCGAGCGCGTGAGCGATATCGAGGTCACATACGTTGACGGCATCGAGCGCTCACGAACAGTGGTACACTCTGAGGTCACCAAGCAGCCGGTGGTCGAGCAGATAGGCATAGGCACCTATGCCGCCAAGCCTGACGATCCTGCGACGTGCTACTTCGGTATGCCGCTGACCGGTTCGGGCGAATTCAGCTGGCCGCTGAACGGAGGCTACGTCAGCGATACGTTCATCAGCAACCGCAACCACAAGGGAATGGATCTCGCGGCTCCTGCCGGCACGGACATCTATGCTGCCGCGGACGGACAGGTAGTGTCTGCGGGCTGGAATTCCGGCGGCTACGGATATTTCGTAATGATAGACCACCTCAACGGCTACCAGACAGTCTACGCGCACATGAGCGCGGTATATGCGGTCGAGGGACAGACAGTCTCGCGCGGACAGCTCATCGGAGCGGTCGGCAATACGGGTAATTCCTTCGGTGACCACTGCCACCTTGAGGTGCGCTATATGGGCGTGTGCCTTGACCCGGCGTCGTTCATCAACACCGAGGATTACGGCGACGATGATGAAGACAAAGAAAAGGACGACCGTTAAGGTCTGCGCTGATATAGAAGTTTTTATCACAACTACTTTAAGAAAAACCTTTACAGCAGGCTATGAACAGGCAGGTGCTTCATTATTTGAAGTATCTGCCTACTTTCTTTGCAATATGATCATTTATTTACTCATATACAAATTCTAACATCACGCTTTCGTTCACGGTCGAATACGCACAAAAATAACAGCCGACATGATTTGAAAATGTGAAAAACAGAAAAGATTGCCTGTAATGGAAATATAGTGGTATAATTGCTTGACAAGCAAAAGAGAACAGTGTATACTATTAACGTTAGTGTACACTGTTCATTTACTCTTGGGGAGGTGAATTTATGCCGAGAGACAAAACGCAGAGCCATGAAAGGATAATCGAGGCTGCCAAAAAGGAATTTATGGAGTACGGCTTTACAGATGCTTCACTCCGAAGAATAGCAGCCGAGGCAGGCATTCAGGTGGGCGGTCTGTATAAGCATTTCGGGAGCAAGGAGGAAATGTTCGCATCGCTGGTGGATCCTGCGATAGAAGGGCTTATGAAGTGCTTCCATGAGATAGAGGACGACTATTTTGATGAGATCGGCAAAGTGGCGGCAGAATCTATATGGGAAGACCAGACTGAGACAGTCAGATTTATGGGATACATCTACGATCATTTTGATGAGTTCAGGCTGATAGTTTGCAGGTCGCAGGGGACGAAATACGAAAACTTCACCCATGACATAGCAAAGCAGGAGGAAGAAGTCACGATCAGATACATGAATGCGCTGAAGAAAAGCGGCATTGCTGTCAATGACGTGGACGAGAAGGAATTTCATCTGCTTGTAACAGCGAGCGTTGAAGCGATACTTCAGGCGGTCATTCATGATTTCACGAAAGATGAAGCCATGCACTACGCCCGCACGCTCGAAAAGTTTTATCTTCCGGCATGGAAGGCTCTATTCGGTCTTTAATTATTACTTCAAGGGAAGCGCTTATCTGCGTTTCCCTATAAAACGGCATATTTGTTAGTTTTCACAAACTTTAATATACGGAGGCTGATCTGTAAAATGAAGAAAAAACGTAGTCTTTTATCCTGGGTAATTGAATTTGCGGGAAGAAAGAAAAGCTATTTCGGAGGGAGCGTTGTGCTGGCTATTCTTGGCGTGGCTTCATCGTTTGTCCCCTATCTGATAATGGCTGATATAGTAGAAAAGCTGCTTTGCGGCAACAGAGAATGGGATTATTACCTGAAGCAGACGCTGCTGATGGGGCTTTTCTGGGTGATAAGGGTAACACTGCACTCATTCTCGACTTCCTTTTCTCATGTGGCAACATTTACGGTGCTTGGCACTATCCGAAAACAGCTCTGCGAAAAGCTGTCAAGGATACCGCTGGGCTCAGTGCTTGACGACAACAGCGGCAGCTACAAAAACATTATCGTGGACAGAGTGGATTCTATGGAGACCACGCTGGCACATATCGTGCCTGAGTTTACAGCGAATCTCCTGCTGCCTGTCATCATGTTCATCTACCTGCTTACTCTTGACTGGCGGTTAGGGTTGGCTAATCTTATTGGTGCTGCGATAGGTCTTGTCTGCGCCGTTATAATGTTCGCAAGGAGCAAGGGCGGCTATGAGCTATCCGTTGAAAAAACCAAAAAGCTCAATGATACCGCTGTGGAGTACATAAACGGCATTGAGGTCATCAAAGCATTCGGAAAGACCGGAAGCTCTTATGAGAAATTCGTAACTGCCGCGAGAGAAGGCGCAGATGTTTTCATCGACTGGATGCGCCGCTGCATTTGGCCGCAGTCGGGGACTATGGCGTTTCTGCCTGCAACTTTCCTGGGCGTTCTGCCGGTGGGAATGCTGTTGGTTTGGAACGGCTCGCTGACTCCAGTTGACTTCATTACAGGTATCATTCTATCGGCTGGACTGATAACACCGCTTGTGGTAGCATTTTCCTACATGGACGATATCCTTAAAATGCAAACCATCTTCGGTGAAGTCACAGAGATCATTGAACGTGAAGATATGGTAAGACCGACTGAACTGACAAAGAAGCCTGTCGGCTCGGACATAAAGCTCTCCGACGTGCGTTTCACCTATAAGGATAAGGAAGTTCTGCACGGAATCAATATGGAGATAAAGCAGGGTGAAATTGCAGCCATTGTCGGTCCGTCGGGCTCGGGGAAAAGCACTATCGCAAGGCTTATCGACTCGCTGTGGGATACCGATTCTGGGGATATCACATACGGCGGCGTAAATATCAGGGAGCTGCCCCTCGATCACTACATGGGACAGATATCCTATGTGGCACAGGATAACTACCTTTTCGATATGTCGGTAAAGGAAAACATCAGGCTCGGCAGAGCAGGCGCTACTGACGAGGACGTTATAAATGCTGCAAAAGCCTCAGGCTGTCATGATTTCATCATGGGGCTTGAGAACGGATATGATACCGTAGTCGGCGGAGCAGGCGGACATCTTTCGGGCGGTGAGCGTCAGAGGATATGCATTGCAAGAGCAATGCTCAAAAATGCGCCTGTGGTCATACTGGATGAAGCGACCGCTTACACTGACCCCGAAAACGAAGCCCTTGTTCAGGCAAGCGTTGCAAAGCTTGTACAGGGAAGAACACTGATCGTGATAGCACACCGCCTTTCAACTATCGTTGACGCGGATAAGATATTCGTTGTCAACAAGGGTAATATCGAGGCTTGCGGCACACAGCAGGAACTGCTTGAAAACTGTGAGCTTTACAGAAAAATGTGGGAGGCTCACAGCATGGTCAGGGATAACGATAACGGAAAGGAGAACGCTTATGCTTGAAATGATAAAAAAGTTCTTTGACTTTTGTAATGACAAGAACAGAAGAAAATTCTACAAGGCTATCGTGCTGGGTGTCATTGAAGCAATGTTCACCGCCATGAAGATACCTGCCGCATTTGTTGCGATACAAGCGGTACTTGACGATAATCTCGACACGAAGGCGATACTGACTGTCATAGGTCTTATGCTGATAAGCACCCTCGGAAAGACAGTCATAAGCCGCTTTTCCACCATGCTCCAGACAGAGGGCGGATATGATACTGCCGCACTGAAACGCATCGAGATCGGTGAGCACCTGAGGTATCTGCCTATGGGCTACTTCAATGATACAAGTCTCGGACATATCACTTCGGTCGCTACAAACACAATGGAGCAGATGGGAGACATCGCTACCCGTGCGATCATGCTGGTATTGCAAGGCAGCATCACAACAGTTGTCATTGCACTTTTCATGTTTGCGTTTGACATCCGTATCGGGTTTATCTCGCTGGCAGGCATAGGCGTTTTTATACTGGTGAATCAGTGGACGAATCGCAGTGTCGCAAGGGTAGCCGATGAAAAGATCTCTGCTGACAGGGAAATGGTCGGCGTGATACTGGAATACATTCAGGGTATTTCGGAGATCAGGAATTACAACATCATCGGTTTAAATCAGTCGAAGCTCAAAAGCTCCATTGAGCGCAAGAAAAACGCTGACATTTCCGCAGAGCTGGCGGCAATTCCTGCCGTGGGCGTTCAGAATCTTATCTGCAAGCTGATAGGTGTTGCGATAGCGGGCGCATCGGTCTATTTCTATCTGAACGGAAGTATGGAGCTTGTTTACACCATAACCATGCTGCTGTGTTCCTTCATGGTGTTTGAGTCGCTGGATTCGGCAGGCATCTACACTGCTCTTCTCCGTGTTATAGGAAAAGGTGTTGATCTGGCGAATGAGATACTGGACATCGAGCAGATGGATACGGACGGTGAAGCGATCACACCTCAGAACAGGGACATTCGCCTTGAACACGTCAGCTTTGCTTACGAGAACAGAAAGATCATTGACGATGTATCGCTGGAAATAAAGGAGAACACCACCACTGCGATCGTAGGACCGTCCGGCGGCGGAAAGACTACCATAACATCGCTTATCTCCCGTTTCTGGGACGTTCAGGAGGGAAAGGTCACACTCGGCGGCAGGAATGTAAAGGAATACAGCTTCGATTCGCTTATGGAGAATTTCAGCTTCGTTTTTCAGCGGGTGTATCTTTTCGAGGACACTATCGCAAATAATATTCGTTTCGGCAGGCCAGAAGCGTCTATGGAGGAAGTCATAGATGCTGCCAAGAAAGCCGCTTGTCACGATTTCATTATGTCGTTGCCCAATGGCTATGATACCGTGATCGGTGAGGGCGGTGCTACCCTATCGGGCGGTGAAAAGCAGAGGCTTGCCATTGCCCGTGCTATCATGAAGGACGCGCCCATTATCATACTGGACGAGGCGACTGCAAACGTCGATCCCGAAAACGAGAAGGAACTCACCGAAGCCATAGAGAACCTGACAAAGCACAAGACGATCATTATGATCGCTCACAGGCTCAAAACAGTCAGAAACGCTGATCAGATCATTGTCGTTGACAAGGGACGTATCGTTCAGAAAGGACGTCACGAAGAATTGATGGCTCAGGAGGGCATCTACAAAAACTTCATCAGCGGCAGAAAACAGGCGGTAAGCTGGAAACTGGCATAACTTGAAATACACAATAAGGAGAGTTTAAAAATGAATGATAAGAAATTACAGGCAAAGGACTTTATTACGATAGGAATTTTCACAGCGCTGTTGTTCGTTGTGGAATTTGCCTGCGGAATGCTGGGATTTATCCACCCATACATCGTAGCGGCTTTTGTGGTATTGATACCGCTCGTTGGCTCTATCCCGATGATGCTTTTTTATACGAAGATAGAAAAATTCGGTATGCTGAGCATAATGTCAGTGCTGCTTGCGATAATCATGTTCGTGATCGGTATGGGATACCTCGGTGCGCCGCTTATCATTGCCTCCGGTGTGATAGCTGATCTTATCGCAAGATCGGGCGGTTATAAGAGCTTCAAAAAGACGATAATAAGCTATGGCGTTTTCTGCCTGTGGATATGTGCGAATTACTTCCCAGTGGTCATCACTGCCGATTCTTACAGAAAGAATCTGATCGACGGCGGTTACTCTGTTGAATACTGCGACAATCTCTTCCGTGCAATTAATTCAAAAACCATCGCAGTACTGCTGGTACTTTGCTTTGTATTCGGCTGTGTGGGGGCGTTGATCGGAAAGGCAGTTGTAAAGAAGCATTTTGAAAAGGCAGGTATCGTGTGATGTCCTTAAAGCTCGACCCGCGGACAAAGCTGTACATGATATTTGTGGTGTCGGCGGTAGTGATGATGAGCGCAACAACGCCGTTTCTATGGGCGGTGCGAATAGCTATGACCATGATACCGATACTTCTGCTTATCATTGAAAAGCACTATGCGGCGGCGTTCCGGTTTCTGATATTTTATGGGACAGCTTTGCTGCTGACGTTCAGGTTCCTTTCCGAAAATTCAAAGGGATTTCTGTCTGCTTTTCTGGTAGGATACTGCAGTATCATCGTGCAGTTCATGCCTGCGATGATAACTGCGTGGTATGTGGTAAGGACGACAAAGATAGGCGAATTCGTCTGCGCTATGCAGAAAATGCATATCCCCGACGGAATAACGATCTCTCTTGCTGTGGTCATGCGGTTTTTCCCCACCATCAAAGAGGAATACACGTCTATCCGTGATGCTATGAAAATGCGTGGTATCATGCTGGGCGGAGGAAACGCCGCAGGTATTATCGAATACCGTATGATACCGCTGCTGTTTTCCTGCGTGAATATCGGTGATGAATTATCCGCAGCCGCTGTGACAAGAGGGCTCGGAGGAAAGGTGAAAAGAACCAGCGTGCAGGTGCTTAAAATGAGTGCGGCAGACTATCTGCTGATGCTGCTGTTCACAGCAGCACTTGCAGTTTTCGTGGTTTCTAAGTATATCATATGATGCAGACGACAGCACAGATCAACAATGTGACATACAGATACAAGGGTGCGGCGGAAAACTCGCTTGACGGCGTTTCTCTGACGATACAAAAAGGCGAAACGATTCTTTTGTGCGGTGCATCTGGCTCGGGAAAGACCTCGGTGATACGGCTGCTGAATGGACTTATCCCGCATTACTATCACGGTGATATGACGGGCGATGTAAAGGTAAACGGACATGATATCGCCAATACTCAGCTCTATGAGCTTGCAGGTGTTGTGGGAACAGTCTTTCAGAATCCGAGAAGTCAGTTCTTCTCGGTCGACACCGACGGAGAGATAGTTTTCGGTCCCGAGAATATAGGTCTTTCTCCTGACGAGATAATGGCGCGAAAGGATAATATCTCCCGGCAGATGAAGCTGGACAAACTGCTCGGCAGAAGTCTTTTTGAATTATCTGGCGGCGAAAAACAGCGTATCGCCTGTGCATCGGTGGCGGCACTTCTGCCTGAGATCATACTGCTGGACGAGCCTTCATCGAACCTTGATATGCAGGCTATATCAATGCTGCACGACATCATTCGTGAATGGAAAAGGCAGGGCAAGACGATAATCATTTCCGAGCACAGGCTCTGGTATTTAAAAGATATAGCCGACCGCGTGATATTCATGGACAAGGGCAGGAAAGCCCATGAGTGGCACGCCAAGGATTTTGCCATGCTTTCCGAGGAAGAGACCAGACAGCTTGGGCTGCGGCCGACGAATATAAATGAACACTATCTGGCTTTGCTTTCGGATAAAGATAATGCCGAGAACGGTCATACGGACATATCAGACGGGATATTGCTGAAGGACTTTTATTTTTCCTATCATCATAAACCCTATATTCTGCGGCGGAAGAAATTTTCAGCCGATGACGGTGATGACCTGAGCCTGTGTATCCCGGAACTTACTATCCCAAAAGGGAAAGTGACCGCAGTTATCGGCAGCAACGGCACGGGAAAATCAACATTTCTCCGCTGTATCTGCGGACTGGAAAAGGAATGCACCGGCGTTATCGTATCCGACGGCAAGGAATACAGAAAGCGACAGCGTATAGGCTTTTCCTACATGGTCATGCAGGACGTGAACCACCAGCTTTTCACCGACAGCGTGGAGAAAGAGGTACTGCTTTCGATGAAAGAAAAGGACGTAAAACGATGTCATGAGATACTCGATACGCTCAGCTTGCTTGGATACAAGGACACTCACCCGATGGCGCTTTCCGGCGGACAGAAACAGCGTGTCGCGATAGCTTCAGCAATAGCGGCGGGTGCAGAGCTGCTGCTGTTTGACGAGCCGACCTCGGGACTTGATTACGCACACATGGAAAAAGTCGGAAAACTTCTGCGGCAGCTTGCGGATTCGGGCAGCACAGTGCTTGTTTCGACGCACGATCCTGAATTTATTGAGCAGTGCTGCGATCATATACTTCAGATAAAAAACGGCAGGGTACACCCTTGCCTTTCGGCTGCTCGATGACAGATAAACCGTTCTCACGGCATATATCATCGGATAGCTTTTGTATCCCTGCCCACGCCCTCTCCGACTTCTTTCCCTGATCGTGTTCAGTCTCAAAAGTATAGCCGGAGATCATGTTGGTATGAGCATATCACTGAGCTTACACCTGCGATCGTCCACGAGATTATTGAGAAGATCGTTGTTCACGCTCCCGACAAAAGCAGCGGACACCGCACTCAGGATGTTGAGATACACTTCCGCTTCGGCGTTGAAGTTGCTTCTGCTGTTGCTGACAGCAGAAACTATGACAAAAAAAGAAAGGCTGCGTAGAATAGCCTACGCAGCCTTTACCTTAGTTTTAAAAATTTCTTTTAGAACGCCACTCTTAACGACCGTTCTTTTTTGTCGTTATATCAGCGTGCGATCAGTCGGTGTAAGCGCCCATCATTTCCTCGAGCCAAGCATCGTAATCGAACTCAGTGAATTCCTTTACAGATACCATAACAACGATCTCGCTGTCCTCGTCCTCCTCGTGGAGAGAGAGGTATGTGCCGTCGTACTCGCCGATAACAGCGGTGTCATCGTCCTCAGTAGTGAGCTTGATAGAGCCGTCCTCGATCGTCCATGCGAACTCCTGGATCTCCTCAGGATCCATCATAGAACCGAGTGTACCTGTACCGTCAGCCTTGACCTCCATCTGGAACAGAGCTCCGAGAGGCATACCCATGTACTCACCGGCAATGGTCTCGTCGTCCTCGATCATAGCGTAGCACTCCCACTTGCCGACAGCAACGGAGTCCTTCAGCTCTACAGCATCGCCGATCTCGAGGTCAACTGTAGTGGGCTCAGTCTCCTCCTCAGTCTTTTCCTCGGTCTCTTCCTCAGTTTCCTCTTCGGTCTCTTCCTCAGTCTCTTCCTCAGTCTCTTCCTCGGTCTCCTCCTCGGTCTCTTCCTCGGTCTCTTCCTCGGATTCCTCCTCAGTCTCCTCCTCGGTCTCGTCAGCAGCGGAAGTCTTGGAAGTCTTCTCGTCCTTGTCGTCGTCCTCGTCACCGCAGGAAGCGAATGCGCAGGTCAGTGTTGTGCAAGCAAGTAAAAGAGCAAGCAGTTTTTTCATAATGATCTTCTCCTTTTCATATTTACGGTTGGTGAATGTATGTTAAGCAGCGTCCGCTGCCCAGGGGTCTTTATTATTCGTACTGAGCCATCAGTTCCTCGAGCCATGCGTCGTAGTCGAACGGTGTGAACTCATCGACCTTGACGAATGCCATGACCTCGTCTTCTGCATTGAGAACGAGGTATGTGCCGTCGTAGTACATATCTTCGTCTTCAGCAGCTTCGCCGTCAAGAACGATCTTTCCGTCCTCGACCGACCATTCAGCTTCCGTGGGGTCGCCCAGATCGTCGGAGATGGCGGAGTACATGAGGAACGAACCGTCGTCGTTGAACTCAAGGTGCAGGAAAGCGCCGATAGGAGCTCCCATGTAGTCGCCGACCATTGTCTCGTCCTCGCCGATCATAGCGTAGAGTTCCCATTTGCCGAGGATATCCTTCTCCGTAACGGATACGGGATCACCGAACTCAAGGTCAACAGCCTCGACGTCAGTTTCGTCATCGTCCTTCTTCTTGGACTTGGTCGTCTCTTCCTCAGTTTCCTCCTCGGACTCCTCTTCTGTCTCTTCCTCAGTTTCTTCCTCGGATTCCTCTTCGGTCTCTTCCTCGGTTTCTTCCTCAGACTCTTCTTCGGACTCCTCCTCGTCAGCAGCAGAGGACTTTGTGGTCTTCTCGTCCTTGTCGTCGTCCTCGTCGCCGCATGAAGCGAACGCGCAGGTCAGTGTCGTGCAGGCGAGCAGAAGTGCAAGCAGCTTTTTCATATTATCTTCTCCTTCTGGTGATTGGCTTGTATGTTAAGCGGGATCCCCCGCAGGGTAAACTTCCGGCATACCGTTACTGATACTGTGCTCCGCTCAGGTGCCCTCACCCGACGAAGCGTCAGTGTAATCTCTGTAGTCGTAGTTCTCGAACCACTCGTCGTAGTCGAACTCAGTGAAACTGTCGGTGCGTTCGAAATAATAGTCGATACCGTCATCGGGGGAGTTCATCACGAGCCGCTCGTCCTCCATGTGGGCGGGGAGCTGTTCTTCCTCCGTGCCGACGCTTATCGTGTCGCTGCCGTCGGCGGACCATTTTATCTCGATCTCGCTGCCAGCCATAGGAGAGAGCATAGTGCCCGTACCGCCGCTGCTGAGCTCCATTGCGAGCGAGGCATAAAGCGGCACGCCCATATAGTTGCCGCTGTAGGTCTTTCCATCAATGGTTATGCTGACGCATTCCCACTTTCCCGTCCAGTCGGTCTCAGCTTCCGTGGCGGGCTCAGTCGAGACTTCGGTAGTTTCAGCCGCCGCTGTGGTCTCAGGAGCCTCTGTTACTTCGGGGAGCATCTCAGTCGTGTCGGGACTAATCTCGAGCTCAGACGGAGCAATCTCCGGCTCTGTGGCTTCCGTGACGGACTCGATAGATGCATTTATTGGGTATTCGAGCGCTGAGGAGCCTGACGCAGACTCGCTGCTGCATGAAGTGAGCACGCACGCGAGAGCACAGGCTGCCGCCGCGAATACGTTCTTTTTCATTGACAAGCGCCTCCATAACCTTTATAATAGTATATATCGGGGCCTTCCCGACCGTTATTATTATATCACACTTGATATTCAAATGTAAACGGCTAAATTGTGGGAATTTTAGGGCACGGCTGCGATTTTTATTATAAAAGTTACATAACTTAATGTTAAATAAAAATTATCGTTCACTAAAAATTTACAAGTTAAGTTTTCGCGATTTCTTGATTTTTCCTGTGATATATGGTATAATGGCTTACGTTGAGTGCGCTGTAATGCGCATGACTGCACGAAGATATGCGTTGAAGCGGAAGGTTGCTGCCGGTATGGCAGGTAATTTCCGCGGAGTATGTCCGATTTCAAACCGGGCGATTGGGATAGCGAACACAGTATGTGGTTTAGCATGAGCGCAGCTTGCGTATGCGCTTACTATGCTCATTTTGCGTTCATATGCTCCTGACTGACCGGAAAACATCAAAGTTTTCTGGTTTTTTTATCAGATAAAGCAGGAAACACACGGAAGCGTGTGAAGTCCCAGATCTGCGTCCCCGTAAAAATTTCTAAGGAGGCGAAAATAATGGCAGTCAACGAAAAAATCAGATTCAAGATCAAGGGCTACGATCACGCTACTGTTGATATTGCAGCAGCTAAGATCGTTGAGGCAGCCAAGAGAAGCGGTGCGAGAGTTTCGGGTCCTATCCCGCTCCCCACAGATAAGGAGATCGTTACCATTCTCCGCGCTGTACACAAGTACAAGGACAGCCGTGAGCAGTTCGAGATGAGAACTCACAAGAGACTCGTAGACGTTATCCGTCCTACAGAGAAGACAACTGCTGCTCTTGACAAGCTCGAGATCCCCGCAGGCGTAGACGTTGTAATGGAGGTCAAGTAAGACCCATACGTCCCCTGAAAGCACCGCTCGGGAAGCGGAATGGCGGTAGCCCGCCGGTCAAGTCGGTTCCACCGACCAATAACCTATTAGGAGGAAATGCTTTATGCAGAAAGGTATCATCGGCAAGAAGATCGGTATGACACAGATCTTCGACGAAGCAGGAAAAGTTGTTCCTGTAACAGTAGTAGAAGCCGGTCCCTGTGTTGTAGTACAGAAGAAGACCGTTGAGAACGACGGCTACGCTGCACTCCAGCTCGGCTACGGCGACGTTAAGGTACAGAGAGTGAACAAGCCCATGAAGGGCCATTTCGACAAGGCAGACGTTGCCTGCAAGTCTACTCTCAAGGAATTCAGACTCGATGACTGCGACACACTTAACGTCGGCGACATCGTAAAGGCTGACACATTCGCGGTAGGCGATTCTATCGACGTAGTCGGCACAAGCAAAGGTAAGGGCTATGCAGGTCCTATCAAGAGAAACAACCAGCACAGACTCAAGGAGACCCACGGTACAGGTCCTGTTCACAGACAGGCTGGTTCAATGGGCGCTTGCTCCTCGCCTTCGAGAATTTTCAAGGGCAAGATCCTTGCTGGTCACATGGGTGCAGAGCAGGTAACTGTTCAGAACCTCGAGATCGTTAAAATAGACGCAGAGAACAATCTCATCGCTATCAAGGGCGCTATCCCCGGACCCAAGGGCGGTATCGTTTATATCGTTGACAGCGTCAAGGCTTAAGGAAGGAGGAAGCGTAAATGTCTACAATTTCAGTATTTGATATGACAGGTAAGCAGGTCTCCGAGACCGAGCTCAATGACGAAGTGTTCGGCATCAAGCCCAATGAGGCTGTTATGCACGCTATGGTCGTTAATTACCTCGCTAACCAGAGACAGGGTACACAGTCCACCCTTACAAGAACAGAAGTAAGCGGCGGCGGCAGAAAGCCCTGGAGACAGAAGGGTACAGGTCATGCAAGACAGGGATCCACACGTGCTCCTCAGTGGGTACACGGCGGTATCGCTCTCGGACCCAAGCCCAGAGATTACAGCTATACGCTCAATAAGAAGGTTCGCAGACTCGCTATGAAGTCCGCTCTTTCTACCAAGGTGCTCGACAACAACATGATCGTTCTCGACGCTCTCACTCTCGACAGCTTCAAGACTAAGGCTATCGTAGAGATGCTCAAGAACCTCTCCGTTGAGGGCAAGGCTCTTATCGTTACAGCTGAGGCTGACGAGAAGGTCATCAAGAGCGCAGCAAATATCCCCGGCGTAAAGACAGCCGCTGTAAACACTCTTAACGTATACGACATTCTCAACTATGACAAGTTCATCGTTGTTAAGAACGCTGTAGGAAAGATCGAGGAGGTGTACGCATAATGAAAGCACCGCAGGATATCATCCTCAAGCCCGTTATCTCTGAGAAGAGCATGGACGAGCTCCAGACAGGAAAGTACACCTTTAAGGTAGCCAAGGACGCTAACAAGTCCGAGATCAAGAAGGCTGTAGAGCAGCTCTTCGGCGTTGAGGTAGCTAAGGTAAATACCCTCAACGTTAACGGTAAGGAGAAGAGAGTCGGCAGATATATCGGCAGAACTTCTGACTGGAAAAAGGCTATCATCACTCTCACAGAGGACTCCAAGAAGATCGAGTTCTTCGAGGGCATGATCTAAGAGAGGCGGGGACGGCGGGAAGCATCCATGCTTCTTGCCTCTGATCACTGCTTCTGAGTATGGGAGTAATGCTCCCGCAAAAATGCATTAAAGGAGAAATTTCAAATGGCTATTAAAACCTACAAGCCTACGACGCCTTCCAGACGTCAGATGACTGTTACTGATTACTCAGTACTGTCTAAGGTTGAGCCGGAGAAGAGCCTTCTCGAGCCTCTCAAGAAGAAGTCGGGAAGAAACAGCTACGGCCGTATAACAGTTCGCCACAGAGGCGGCGGTAACAGAAGAAAGTACCGCGTAATAGATTTCAAGCGCGACAAGGACAATATGATCGCAGTCGTTAAGACTCTTGAGTATGATCCGAACAGAAGCGCATTCATCGCTCTCGTTGAGTACGAGGACGGCGAGAAGAGATACATCCTCGCTCCCAACGGCTTAAAGGTCGGCGACAAGATCGAGTCCGGCGCTGAGGCTGATATCAAGCCCGGCAACGCTCTCAAGCTCGCTGATATCCCCGTTGGTACATTCATCCACGCTATCGAGCTCTACCCCGGTAAGGGCGCTCAGCTCGTAAGAAGCGCAGGCAACCAGGCTCAGCTCATGGGCAGAGAAGATAAGTACGCTCTTATCAGACTTCCCTCCGGTGAGATGAGAAAGGTCTCCATCGACTGCAAGGCTGCGATCGGTCAGGTTTCCAACATCGACCACCTCAACGTTAACTACGGTAAGGCTGGAAGAGTCCGCAACATGGGCTGGAGGCCTACAGTAAGAGGTTCCGTTATGAACCCCTGCGATCACCCGCACGGCGGTGGTGAGGGCAAGTCGCCTATCGGACGTCCCGGCCCTGTAACACCTTGGGGCAAGCCCGCTCTCGGTTACAAGACCAGAAAGAAGCACCACAGAACTGACAAGTTCATCGTAAAGCGCCGCAACGGCAAGTAATCTGAAAGGAGGAACTGAATAAATGAGCAGAAGCATCAAAAAGGGACCTTATGTCCAGGAAGTTCTCCTGAAGAGGGTCGTTGCAATGAACGAGGCAGGCGAGAAGAAGGTCCTCAAGACATGGAGCCGTTCTTCCACGATATTCCCTGACTTCGTAGGTCACACATTCGCCGTTCACGACGGCAGGAAGCACGTTCCGGTATACGTTACGGAGGACATGGTAGGACACAAGCTCGGCGAGTTTGCTCCTACAAGAACTTATAAGGGCCACGCAGGCTCCAAGACTTCCAACAACGGTAAGAAGTAATCGAAAGGAGGAGCTGAAATGGAAGCAAGAGCTTATTTAAGAAATGCTCGCATATCACCCAGAAAGGTGCAGATCGTCCTCGATCTCATCAGAAACAAGCCGGTTGACATCGCTTTGGCTACTCTCGACCTTACTCCTAAGGCAGCAAGCCCTATCGTTGCAAAGCTGGTGAAGTCCGCTCAGGCAAATGCTGAGAACAATTTCAGCATGGACAGAGATAACCTCGTAGTTTCCGAGTGCTTCGTAACACCCGGACCTATCATGAAGAGGATCATGCCGAGAGCACAGGGCAGAGCATACAGAATATTAAAGAGAACATCGCACATCACAGTTGTTCTTAAAGAAAAAGAATAATCCCAAGGAGGTCTGATCAAATGGGACAGAAAGTTAATCCGCACGGCCTTCGCGTCGGCGTAATTAAAGATTGGGATTCACGCTGGTATGCCAACAAGGCAGACTTCGGCGATACCCTCGTTGAGGACTACAACGTTCGTAACTTCATTAAGAAGAGCTTATATGCTGCTGGTGTTCCCAGAATTGAGATCGAGCGTTTCGCCGACAAGGTGAGGATCCACATCCACTGCGCAAAGCCCGGTATCGTGATCGGCAGAGGCGGCGCAGAGATCGAAAAGCTCAGAGTACAGCTTGAGAAGATGATGAAGAAGCAGGTCTTCATCAACATCATCGAAGTTAAGCAGCCCGATATGGACAGCCAGCTCGTTGCAGAGAAGATCGCTCTCGACCTCGAGAACCGTGTATCCTTCAGAAGAGCTATGAAGCAGTCCATCGGCAGAACAATGCGTCTCGGCGCAAAGGGAATCAAGGTCAAGGTATCCGGCCGTCTTGCCGGTGCTGAGATCGCAAGAAGCGAGAGCTACCACGAGGGTACTATCCCGCTCCAGACTATCCGTGCTGACATCGACTACGGCTTCGCTGAGGCTGATACAACATACGG
>JAEELF010000025.1 GCA_016288815.1 Ruminococcus sp. | reverse complement strand
TTATACTCTTGCTTGAGTTCTTCCTTCTACTTTAATTCAAAGGATTCTCAAGGGTCGTTACTTTTTCTTGCATTGTTCAATTTTCAAGATACCGTCGCCTCACCGCCCCTTAGCGGGTCAGCTTTATTATTATATCACCCATGGTATGTTTTGTCAAGTAAAAGAAAAGAGACGTTTTGCGACATATTATGTGCACAATCCACAAATCACATCAAAAAGCCCCTGACCATGAACAAAACCGCCATTCCAAGGAGGGCACCCATTATATAAATGTTCTTCCGGAGCTGCTCTGCGAACTCGAAATTTTCCCGATTTTTCGGGTCTGACACGACCGTCAGCAGTTTTCCGTCCGAGAAGGGTCGATTGAAGCCCGCCTTGTCCTCGCGCTCGGAGCCGTCCGGGAAACGCAGCGTGTGGGCGTAAACATTCGGCTTGACCTCGCGCGAACGCACCACCTCGACCTCCTCCGTGACGCCGCGGCTCCGCAGCGCGAGCAGTCCTATCAGGCGGTAAATCGCTATCAGCGCGATGATGATACCCGCCGCACCTATGCATTTTCCAAGCATTTTTCTCACCTCCATTGCCGAAGTATTGCTATTTACAAGTCTATCACAAAGCCCTTTCGCTGTCAAGCTGACCCCGGCTATAGACTTTTCCTATCTCTTTAGTTGACATTTGTTTTTGTTTGTTATATAATAGTAGCATACTATTTTATTGGAGGTATTAAAATGAAGATTGAGACCCAGTGCCTGCACGCAGGCTACACACCAAAAAACACAGAACCCCGCGTTGTGCCGATCGTTCAGAGCACGACCTATGTATACGACTCCACCGACGACGTTGCTGCTGTTTTCGACGACCCCACCAAGAGCCTTATCTACTCCCGTTTCGAGAACCCTACCGTTATGGCGGTCGAGGATAAGATAGCTGCCCTCGAGGGCGGTATCGGCGCTATGTGCACTTCGAGCGGACAGGCAGCTTCCCTCCTCTCCCTCCTCAATATCCTCAAGGCTGGCGACAGCTTCATCTCCGCTGCTACTATCTACGGCGGTACTGTAAACCTCTTCGCCTACACCATGAAGAAGCTCGGTATCGAGTGCATTTTCGTTGACGCTGAGGCTTCCGAGGACGAGATCAACGCTGCTTTCAAGCCCAACACAAAGGCTGTTTTCGGTGAGACCCTCGCGAACCCCGCACTCACCGTTTTCGACATCGAGAAGTTCGCTAAGATCGCTCACGCACACGGCGTTCCGCTCATCATCGACAACACCTTCCCCACTCCTATCCTCTGCCGCCCCTTTGAGTACGGTGCGGATATCATCGTTCACTCCACAACTAAGTACATGGACGGTCATGCAGTCCAGGGCGGCGGCGTTATCGTTGATTCCGGCAATTTCGACTGGACAAACGGCAACTTCCCGGAGTTCACCGAGCCCGACGAGAGCTACCACGGCACGATCTACACCAAGGCTTACGGCAAGGCCGCTTACATTATAAAGGCAAGAATGCAGCTCATGCGCGACTTCGGCTGCTATCCGTCGGCACAGTCGGCATTCTACCTCAACCTCGGTCTGGAGACACTTCCCGTCCGCATGGAGCGCCACTGCAAGAACGCTCAGACAGTCGCTGAGTTCCTCGAGGCGAACGAGTTCGTTGAGTCTGTTAACTACCCCGGACTCCCCGGAAACAAGTTCCACGAGCGTGCAAAGAAGTACCTCCCCCTCGGTACGAGCGGAGTTATCTCGTTCGTCATCAAGGGCGGCAGGAGCACTGCTGTGAAGTTCATGGATTCGCTGAAGCTTGCTTCAAATGAGGTACACGTTGCGGACATCAGGACCTGCGTGCTCCACCCCGCGAGCGCTACTCACCGTCAGCTCACCGACGAGCAGCTTGCTGCTGCCGGTATCAACGGCGGACTTATCCGTCTGTCCGTGGGTCTGGAGAATATCGACGACATCCTCGACGACCTCAGACAGGGCTTCGCGGCTATCAAGTAAAATGACAAGGGACGCACACCTGTGCGTCCCGTTTTTTGCTTCTGCGGGGATTTTTTGAAAAAAGTGCTTGACAAACGGGGAGTTATGTGATACAATGTGTAAAGTGATTTTGCATTACACCCGGACAGGAGCGATATCATGGCTAAAGACCTGCATTTCGTTTTGCTCCTCGACTGCTACGGCGACCTCCTCACCGAGCACCAGCGCAGTATCATGGAGCAGTATTACTGCGAGGATCTCTCGCTCGCCGAGATAGGCTCTCCGCTCGGGATCACAAGACAGGCTGTACGCAGCCTGATAAAGCGCACCGAGGATATCCTCCTCAACTACGAGGAGAAGCTCGGGTTCGCTCAGCGTCTCCGTTCGATGAGGGAATGCTTCGAGAGTATCCTCTCCGCCGCCGACGGTATCAGCGACGAAGCGCTGCGTTCCGGTATAAGGAAAGATGTTGAGAAGGGGCTCGCCCTTCTCTGACCATAAATGCTTGAAAGGAGCTTAGCATGGCATTCGAGGGACTTTCAGAAAAACTTAATAACGTCTTCAAAAAGCTCAAATCCCGCGGAAAGCTCACAGAGGGCGACGTCAAGGAGGCTATGCGTGAGGTAAGGCTCGCACTCCTTGAAGCAGACGTAAGCTACAAGGTCGTTAAGGACTTCGTGGCTAAGGTCACTGAGCGTGCGGTCGGCGAGGAGGTCCTCGCAAGCCTGACTCCGGCACAGCAGGTCGTTAAGATCGTCAACGAGGAGCTCGTTGCGCTGATGGGGGACGGTAATTCCCGCCTCAATTTTGCATCCAAGCCGCCGACAGTGATTATGTTCTGCGGTTTGCAGGGCTCCGGTAAGACAACACACTGCGCAAAGCTTGCAAAGCTGCTGAAAAAAGAGGGACATCATCCGCTGCTCGTTGCCTGTGACGTTTACCGTCCGGCCGCAATCGATCAGTTGAAGGTTGTCGGCGGAAAAGCGGATGTTACCGTGTTTGAGCTCGGTCAGATTGACCCGGTTGATATTGCAGTGCAGGGCGTAAAATATGCAAAGGACCACAATCACGATGTAGTGATCCTCGATACCGCCGGCCGTCTGCATATTGACGAAAAGCTC
>JAEELF010000024.1 GCA_016288815.1 Ruminococcus sp. | reverse complement strand
ATTTCGAGTCATGTCCGTTATGACCACTTCGATACCACTGCGTATTTAATTTAACTATAAAACTGCGAGAAAACTGCGAGACAGCCCATTTGAAACGCAAATACGAACACGGCTGAAACCACGCAGAACAGGGATAAATCAAAGTGCGGCAAGCTCAAAACCGACTATGTTTCGAGTCATGTCCGTTATGACCACTTCGATACCACTGCATTTGTTACCAGAATATTATACCACACTCCCCCCAAAAAAGCAATAGCTGCCGCATAAATTTTATATTATAACAAAATAGAGCTCCGACAGTCGCCTGCCGGAGCCTTTGCAATAAAACCTTCTTTTGCGATCTTTCTCATGTTCAGCGGGTCAGCCTTTGCTGAACCGTATCCTGTGCCGTCGAGTCGTCGGAAGGGAGCTTCTCAGACGTCCAGCCCTTGCTTTCGCTGTAGGTGCTGATACGTTCCGTGCCCTGCCAGCAGATATACCATTCAGGCGTTACGCCGCCGCTGCTGCCAGAGGTATAGTATTGCAGCTTCGGCGACATCTCGTCCGCTATCGCAGATGAAACGTACACCCTCATCTCCCTCTTCACTGAAGCGTCATACGGAGTGAGACCGGTGAAAACCGTCTCCGCAGGCAATGATCTCTTCATGGTCAGCTTCTCGATACCGTCGTCCTCCGCGTCCGTACAGCATCTTGCATAAGCGCAGCCGCTGCCCTGCTGACGGTATCCGCCGAACAGCTCCTCTCTCGTGAACGCGGAGTTCGATACGTCTGGAGTTATCTTGCTGCCGTCAAAGCTGAGCGAGGTCTCCCAGACAGTCTCCGGGAGGGTGGCTCCCCCGCCGTCCTCGGTGTCCGCACGCTGCACGGAGATGTCATAATTGTACTTATCCCCCGTGCCGGACGTGTAGCAGAGAACATCAGCGATGAGCGGCTGTATGCCGTTTTCGTCCTTGTACCAGAACTGATACCCGAATGAAGCTGCCGATACTGTTTCGCCGTCATGCAGCAGAGATAGCTTCCCTGCCGTATCAGACGTGAAATTGCACTCCACCGCCTTGATCAGCTCCTTGTCGGAATAACTCTTCCATGCGTTTTTGTCGTTTTTCAGCTCTTCGAGCTCTTTTTCGGTGAATTTGATCCCCGTAGCTGCTGCCGCGACGAAATTCGATTCGGTGTAGGTGCCGCTGTATTCGACCGCGAACATCTCGTTGGTCGGAACGTCCCCGCACATCTTCACGAATATCCTCACGCTCATGCCTCCCCTGTCCGTATCGTTGAATGGGCAGCGGTACATCGGAGTTACGAGCACATCGTCCCTGACGTAGTCCCCGAGCGGCAGGTCATATACCCTGTAGTCGCCAGAGGCAGTCTCCTCGATGATGTGCGAGACGAGCTCGTTGTACTGTCTGCGCTTTCCGCCGGAAAGGTTGGTCCTGATGTCGTTCATGATCGCTGTCCTCGGCAGTACGCCGAATATGAGCCCAACAGCCGCAGCCGCAGATATCCACCTCAGCACAGGAGCTGCCCTGCGTTTGCCCGAAATATTCTCAAGGTCGGTCACGGTTGACCCGCTGTCGGAAAAATCCTCAGATTTTTCAGGAAAAGCTCTCGCAGCTATCTTGTCGAAGCAGTCCACAGAATCGGAGAGACCGTTCATTCTGTCGCGGAGCTGCTTCTCAAACTCTGATTTGCCGCGCATATCATTTCTTTTCACTGTCAACACCTGCCTTTTCCTTTAGTATACCGATTGCCTTCTGGTACCTTGATTTTACTGTACTTTCGGGGCATCTCAGAATTTTTGCTATCTCCCTGAACGTCAGCCCCGCGCAGCACTTCATAACGACTATCTGTCTCTGTTTGTCGCTGATGTGCCTGAGGAGCTGATTGATGAAAATACTGTCCTCGACAGTCTGGTCTGCATCGCCGTAGCTCTGGATAATGAAGTGCTTTATCTCGCGCTGATATCTCCGGCGATACTCGAGTGCAACGTTGCGTGCGATCTTCAGAATGAATCCCTTGCCGTCTCCTTTACCGGGTGAAAAACGCTTGACCTGCGTTAGCCTGACGAAGGTCTCCGCGACGCAGTCCTCGGCGAGGTGGTAGTCAGCGGTAATGCTGAAAGCCACGGCGAACACGCTGCTCTTGAACATGGTATAGAGCGTGCTGAGGCTCTCCTTGGACTTAGCGCAGTCTGCGATGAGATCGTTCACGCTGCTGCCGGCGTCTGCTGCCATAGTTTGCTGAAATAATGCTGCTAAAATAGCTCCGTCACCTCCGGCGAATAGATTTTCTTCGGCAGTAATGTCAGTCACTCCCTTTGAAAGCAAGGTCTGAACAGTTCAGTCCGTCCGATGGACGGTCGGTGCGCACCTGAAAGCGAGCTCATTATTGCTTTCACATATAAGTGACTTTTGAGGGCAAAAAAGACGAAAAATTTTTGCAAAGTTGTTAGCAAATCCTAATTTGACTGTTTTTCCCGCAATTTAATGATATGAATGATTCTGTAGGGACGCCCTTGCGGCGTCCAGCGCATAAAACCCGGCGTCAACAGTTTATCAATTTCTTGCCAGCGACACCGTAGGTGTTCGCGAAGAAAGATGGCTCACGGCGGGGAGGTGGCGAGGGGAAAAGGTTTTCCAAAGGGAAAACCGTACGGAGGAGGGGCAGCCGGCATAATATCACATCCCCGCCTCCGGGAGGTTGTCCCTTTGGTGCACGGGCGGTCTAATGCAAAGGGAGAACTTCATTGGGCGGCAGCGTGACGCTGCACCCGGACACGTTGCCGCTTGCTTCGCTCGCTTACTCTTAACAACAACCTCACTCGTACATCGCATACGGATCATTCCCTGAACGCACCCGTAGGGGACGCCCTTGCGGCGTCCCGCACGATCACACCACGGATAATCCCCGAACTCCGGGCGACCGCAAGGGTCGCCCCTACAGACCCGCGCAGGCGGTAATCCTGACGGCTCCAAATGAGGTTTTCCCTTTGCGTTAGACGAGTAGTCCGCGCATTCCATACTATTATACACCCCCGCAAATCTTTTTTCAAGAAATTTCACCTACCCCCTTGACATCTGCCGAAAAATATGATATATTAAACATATGAACAGACGTTCATATGAAAGGAGAGAGCCTATGGAAAAGGTTTACCATATATCTGACCTCGACTGCGCCCACTGCGGTGCCAAGATCGAGGAAGCCCTCGGGAAGCTTGAGGGTATCGAGTCTGCGGTGCTGAACTTCCCCCTGCGCAAGCTCCATATCCGCGGAAACATCACCGACGAGACCCTCGCCCTTATGAACGAGACCGCCAGCAGTATCGAGCCCGGCGTACGGATCCATGAGGGTGAACACGAGCATCATCACCACCACCACGGGCACGAACATCACCACGAGTGCTCCGGCGACCAGTGTCACGAACACGAACACGAACACGAGCATGAGCATGAGCACTCCCATGAACACCACCACGAACATGGCGAGTCCCTCGCGGGCGAGCTTGTTCCCCTGATTGCGGGCGTACTGCTCTTCGCGGGGGCTCTCATCGCAGACAAGCTCGCGGACATCTTCCCCCTCGCTTTAGGGCTGTACATCGCGGCATATCTTGTGCTGGGCTTCAACGTCCTGACCGTTACCGTGAAGAACCTCCGCGCCGGGAAGATATTCGACGAGAACTTCCTGATGACCGTCGCGACCGTCGGGGCTTTCGTCCTCGGCGAGTACCCAGAGGCGGTCGGCGTGGTGCTGTTTTTCCGTATCGGCGAGCTCTTCGAGGACTACGCCGTGTCGCGCAGCCGCAAGGCTATCACCGACGTCACCTCCCTCCGTGTTGACGAAGCCGAGGTACTTCGCGGCGATGAGTTCGTCCGCGTGCACGCCGAGGAGGTACAGGTCGGGGATGTCCTGCGTATCAAGGCTGGCGAGCGTATCGCGGCGGATGGCATAATTGAGGGCGCTGAGCACGGCGTGAAGATCGACACCTCCGCAGTCAACGGCGAGCCCGTGCCGCTTGTGGCGTACTCCGGAGACAGCGTGATGTCGGGCTGTATCAGCCTTTCGGACTCGTTCAGGCTGCGCGTCACTGCCGCTGCCGAGGACTCGATGATATCGAAGATCGCCCGCGCGGTGGAGACAGCCTCCGCCGAGAAGCCCCACATCGACCGCTTTATCACGCGCTTTGCGAAGATCTACACCCCCGCAGTCATCGCGGCTGCGGCTTTCACGGCGATAGTTCCGTCGCTCATCACCGGAGACTGGAGCAAGTGGATATATTCCGCGCTGACATTCCTCGTTATCAGCTGTCCCTGCGCACTGGTGCTGAGCGTTCCCCTCGCCTATTTTTCAGGCATCGGAGCCGCCTCCAAGCTGGGCATACTCTTCAAGGGCGGAGCCTCGCTCGAGGCGCTTGGCAAGGTAAAGGCGGTCGCCTTCGACAAGACCGGCACCCTCACCGACGGGACCTTCAACATCACCGATATACAGACCTTCGGGGAGCTCTCCGAGACCGAGCTGCTGAGCATCTGCGGCAGCTGTGAGCAGACCTCCTCGCACCCCGTTGCGGAGCGTATCACTGAGCACTGCCGCGGGAACTCCATTCCCCTGACCGAGCCCGCCCGCACTGAGGAACTCGCGGGGCGCGGTATCTCTGCAGAGCTCGGCGGAAAGCGCGTCCTCTGCGGAAACGAGCGACTTATGGCTGAAAACTCAGTAGACCTGCCCGCCGGAGAAGTCCCCGTGGGGAGCGTGGTATACGTCGCGGTGGACGGCAGAGCGGTCGGACGCATAGTGGTCTCCGACTCTATGAAAAAGACCTCAGCTGCGGCTGTGGGAGCACTCAGGGCTCTCGGCTGCCGGACGGCAATGCTGACCGGCGACAAGGCAGCGAATGCGGAAGCCGTCGGACGTGCGGCAGGCGTTGACGACATACGGAGCGAGCTCCTGCCGGACGGCAAGCTCGCCGAGATAAACAAGCTGCGCGGACAGTACGGCAGCTTGATGTTCGTCGGCGACGGCATCAACGACGCCCCTGTTTTAGCGGGAGCGGACGTCGGCGGCGCAATGCAGACCGGCGCAGACCTCGCCCTTGAGGCGGCGGACGTCGTGTTCATGAGCGCCGAGCCGGAGAGCGCAGTCCGCGCGAAGCGTATCGCCGACAAGACCCTGCGCATAGCCTACGAGAACATCATCTTCGCGCTCGCAGTAAAGGCAGTGGTGCTCGTGCTGGGACTCATCGGCCACCCAAGTATGTGGTTCGCGGTGTTCGCGGATTCCGGCGTAGCCATGCTGCTGATACTCAATTCCGTCCGCGTTCTCGGGACGAAAGCCTACACGAAGTAAATACATCCAGCCCGCGGAGCTTTTCACGGCACCGCGGGCTTTTTTGCGTCCTCCCCCACTTGTATTTTTCTGTGGGGTATGGTATAATTGTACTAAGTAAAGATCGCTGCGGAAGGAGGGAGAAAAATGGACGGAGAACTCAGCGAGAAGCTGTATTCGGTGGGAAGGGTCATCGTAGACGCCAGCTTCCACACCCAGAGCGCCGACGAGGCATTCTTCACCTACTTCGGCAACGACGTGATCTACTCGATCCGCCGCACTATCGACGACGAGGACCTTCCCCGCATTCAGGGCTGCGTGGAGAGCGTCCAGCCCGGACAGACCCTCCGCACCGTTATCCGTATGCGCGGACGCAGCAGCGAGCTCCGCTGGATACTCGCCGGCGTGAGAATGCTCTCCGCAGAGGGCGCCGAGCCGCTCTACAGTATCACCTTCAGCGACATCTTCTCCCTCGAGCCGCTCGCATACGCCCGCGAGAAACGCCTCTCCGAGTACCGCAGCGTGCTCGGGCTGATGAGCGACCTCGCGTTCGAGTACAGCTTTGAGACGCGCCGCATACGCATATATATGTTCGACTTTTTCCGCGAGATATCCCTCATCGACGAGGAGCTCGAAAAGTGGCGCAGGGAAGCCATCGACGCGGGCTACGTCCGCGCACGGAGCGTGGAGACCTTCAATGCGCTCTGCCGCGACATCAGCGAGGGCGCATACCGCTTCGACTACGAATTCGAGTCCGCGCTGCTGACCCTCGGAAAGGAGCGCGAGGAGTGCCTTTTCCGAGGTATCACGAGGTATGAGACCCCCGAGCAGCGCAAGGTCACGGGCGTCATCTCCGTGGTGAGCTCGCGCAGCCGCAGCAAGGACGTCAACCTCGCCCTCGAAGCCAACCGCGACTCTCTCTCGGGACTGCTCAACAAGCGCGCGGTAGCTCAGCTCGCACAGGAGCTCCTTGCCGGAAAGCCCCAGTATAACGTCAACCTCGTCATTCTTGACATCGACGACTTCACCGACGTGAACAACAGCTACGGTCACCTCTTCGGCGACGAGGTCATCTACACGATCGCCGGGATAGTCCGCAACGAGATAGGCGAGCGCGGCTTCGCGGGACGCATAAGCGGCGGCGGCTTCCTGATAGTCCTCGAGAACACCCGCGACGAGGAGGACCTCCGCGGGATACTCCGAGCGATACGCACCAACACCGAGTTTGCATTCGCGGGACGCTTCGAGGACCTGCACCTGACCTGCTCCATGGGCGTGTCCACCTACCCTATCGACAGCACCGACTACGACGAACTCTTCATGCAGGCGGACAAGGCTCTCTACCTCGCCCAGCAGAAGGGTCAGAACCGCTACGTCATCTACGACATCAACAAGCACGGCCCCGTCGAAAAGGACATCAGCAGCAAGGTCGCCTTCCTGAGCAGCAAGAAGGACACCACGGAACGACTCTCCTTCGTCGGACAGATAGCCGAGAACATCGTCTTCGGACGTGTCCCCGACGTCTCCGTGCTGCTCGAGCAGATACGCACGCAGTTCGCGATAGACGACATCTGCGTCTTTGCCGGCAACGACATGAGCCTTATCCTCAGCTGCGGCAACGCAGTCTCGAAGAACGCGGGATATATGTTCAGCAACCACTACACCGAGCGCTTCTCCGGAGACGGGGTCTTCGCCATCGACAACGTCAACGAGCTCGAAGGGCGCGACGACAACGCCTTCGCGCAGCTCACCGCCGAGAACATCGGCGGCGCGGTACAGTACCTCATCACCGAGGACAGCATAGTCAAGGGCATGATATCCTTCTGCTACATCGGACGCTTCAAGAAATGGGCGGTATCCGACCTCAGCTACTACGCCGTCATCGGGCGGACTGTCGCGGCTCTGCTCAAAAAGCAGGCATACATCTGACGCCCCCGCACAGAATTGAAGGAAAAAATGCTTTTTCCTGTTGCCAAGCCGGAAAAAGTGTGGTATAATATTACTATATGAATATTTGCTGCGTGAAAAACCAGTTTTTTATTTACAAGACGTATATTTTTGCTGATATTTTTTGAACTGTATTTAAATGGAGATTACTTATGGGCAATGATTCATTCACATCTGCAAAAAGAGCAGCGCTGAAAAAATATTTCAGCCGCATGAACGATATGCAGCAGGAGGCTGTGTTCGCCGTACAGGGACCCGTTCTTGTCCTCGCAGGCGCAGGCAGCGGCAAGACCACTGTTATCGTCAACAGAATAGCGAATATGATAAACTTCGGCAACGCCTACCACGATGAGTCGCGCACAGGCTCCGACGCAGACATAGCCTTCCTCAACGACTATGCCGCCGGAAAGACCGACGACTTCGACACCCTCCGCGACATCGTTGCGTGCGACCCGGTCAAGCCGTGGAATATCCTCGCTATCACCTTCACGAATAAGGCAGCCGGAGAGCTTAAGGAGCGCCTTTCCGCAATGCTCGGAGAGGACGCCCAGAATATCCATGCCTCCACGTTCCATTCAGCGTGTGTGCGCATACTCCGCAGCGAGATAGGTGCGCTCGGCTACGGCTCTGACTTCACTATCTACGACTCCGACGACAGCCAGCGCATGATAAAGAACGTGATGATCGAGTCCGACGTCTCCGAGAAGGCATTCTCCCCGAAGATGGTGCTCAGCGAGATCAGCTTCGCGAAGGACAAGATGATCTCCCCCGAGGAAATGCTCGCGGACGCCGGCGGAGACTACCGCCGCAAGATCATCGCGAAGCTCTATGCCCTCTATCAGGAGCGCATGAAGAGCGCGAACGCCCTCGACTTCGACGATATACTCGTGCTCACAGTCGAGCTGTTCGAGCAGTTCCCGGAGGTGCTGGAGAAGTACAGAACACGCTTCAGGTACATACTCGTGGACGAGTATCAGGACACCAACCACGTCCAGTTCAGGCTCGTCTCGCTGCTCTCGGCAGGACATAAGAACATCTGCGTTGTCGGCGACGACGACCAGAGCATATACAAATTCCGCGGTGCAAACATCGAGAACATACTCGGCTTCGAGTCGCAGTTCGAGGGAGCGAAGGTCATTCGCCTCGAGCAGAACTACCGCTCCACGCAGACTATCCTCGATGCAGCCAACTCCGTGATAAGCCACAATACCGGGCGCAAGGAGAAGACCCTCTGGACCGGCGGCGACAAGGGCAGCATGGTCTACTGGTACAAGGCTGTCGATCAGGACGACGAGGCACAGTTCGTCGCAGATACCATTCTCGCCTCCTACAAGGAGACCGGGCGCTACTCCGACAACGCCGTTCTATACCGCATGAACGCGCAGTCCAACACGATCGAGCGTATGCTCGTCAAGTGCGGGGTGCCATACAAAGTCTACGGCGGTATGCGCTTCTACGACCGCAAGGAGATAAAGGACGTGACGTCCTATCTCAGCTTTATCAACAACCCCAACGACGTCCTCCGTTTCCGCAGGATAATCAACGAACCCAAGCGCGGCATCGGCGACTCCACGATAGCGGTTATCGAGGACATCAGCCGCGACCTGCGTATGTCACCGCTCGAGGTTCTCCGTACCTGCGAGGAGTACGCTCCCCTCGCCAAGAAGGTGAGCTCACTCAGGAGCGCGTACAATATGTTCAGTTCGCTCGCCGAGAAGGCTGAGGAGCTTCCGCTCGACGAATTCCTCGACGTACTCCTCGACAAGACCGGCTACCTCGACTACCTCAAGACCCTCGAGAACGCCGACACCAAGATAGAGAACGTTCAGGAGCTCCGCACCTCTATGGCGCAGTACATGAATGAGGCTGACGAGCCCACTCTCAGCGGCTTCCTCGAGGAGGTCGCGCTCTACACCGAGGCTGACCGCGACGACGGCTCCGACGACAGAGTCACCCTCATGACCGTCCACTCCGCCAAGGGACTCGAATACGAGAACATCTTCGTCATCGGCATGGAGGACGGCATCTTCCCGAGCTCACGCTCGTTCGACAGCGAGGAGGATCTCGAGGAGGAGCGCAGACTCGCGTACGTCGCGATAACCCGCGCGAAGAAGCGTCTTTACCTCACGAGTGCAAGTCAGCGAATGCTCTTCGGGCAGACCCAGCGCAACATCACCTCGCGATTCATGCGCGAGATCGGCAGCGAGCTCATCGAGAAGCACGACAACGCCGCCGCGATGAAGAGCAAGCTCACGGATACCGATAATTCGATGACCGCGGTTCATTCCGCGACGCTCCAGCAGCAGCTCGCGCGGAACAGGGTGCTCTCGGGCTCAGCCCAGAAGGACACCGCCACCTACGAAGCCGGCGAGCGCGTTTCGCACAACATTTTCGGCGAGGGTACGATAGTTTCCGTGAAGCCGATGGCGAACGACGCAATGCTCGAGATAGCGTTCGAGAAAGTCGGCACGAAGAAGATCATGGCGAACTACGCAAAGCTGAAAAAACTGTAATACCAACAAAAAAGGACGACCCGCAGGTCGTCCTTTTTATTATTATTTTTTGTTATTCTCATTCGGTCTCTCCGGAGAGTTCAGCATTTCTGACGAGCACGAGCGACGCATCCACGCCGTCGATCAGACCGTCCTTGTTCACGTCGAACAGGTCGAAATACGCCCGTATGAGGTAGTCGTAGTCGATCTCGCCGTTCTCGAGTATCTTGTCGGAATAATCGGCATTGGTGGAGAGAATGAGGGAAGCGTCCGCCCCGTCGAGGAGCCCGTCGCGGTTAGCGTCGCCGACCTCGTATCTGGGCTCAGTCTGAGGAGTGATAGTCAGCTTGAATTCCCATTCAGTAACCTCCGTCGGGATAATCGAGTGCCCGAACTTTACCTTGAGCACCACATCTCCCTCAGGAGCGTCGGCGGCACATTTTATCGTGACCTTTCCCTGCCACGAAGACGAGGGGTCGGTCTGTCCGTAGACCGTGATGTACGGGCTGTCGCAGGAGAACACAACGTCCTTTGCGAGCGAGGTATGGAAGCCGAGGTCCTTGGTCTCGCCGGCAGCGATAGTGGGGTTCGGCTTCTCCTCCATAGACACCGACGCATACGGAGTTGTGCGTGTATAGCCGGCAGTGGTGGTAGAAGTAGCTGTGGTGGAGGTCTGTGTCGAAGTTGATATCGAGGTGGTAGTCTGTGTAGAGGCAGAGGTTGAGGTAGTCGTCGTAGTTGTATCTATCTCGCACAGCAATTCGGTGGTGGTGGTCGTCTCCACCGCGAGAGTCGTTGTCTCGGTCACAGGCTCTGGCTCAGAGAGAACAGCGAGCGGGATTATAATTGTATTGCCGAGAAACGCGAACGAATAAACTGCACCTGCGTTGAATATCGTTTTTATTCCAAGGGCAGAGCCGAAATTGTTCAAGCCGTATTTGTACTCAGTGCCGTTTTCGTCGGTGAACTCTACGGTATAGTGCGCCGAGCCATCGTAAAAGGTCTCGCCCTCCGTCAGCTCTTTCGTTGACATGAGCTCCGCGCAGGTGCCGACCTTTACGAGCTTTGCGTCCTCGCCGACTTCATAGTGCTTGGCGAAACGGTAAATGGGGTCGTCGGGAGCTTCATATACCTCTGTCAGCGTGACATCGCCGTCCGGACAGAACACATCGCCGTACTCCAGACCCTCGGTCGCATTCTGCCAGACTATCTTGTCCACTGTGTATATACCATTCTGCCTGTAAAAACGCCGCAGCTGTGTATAGCCTGAGAAAGTCCCGACAACAACGTAGAAATCGCTGCTGTTGAACCAAACTGTGCCGGCGGCAGCAGCATTTGTATAGACGTTTTTCGTAACTTCCCAGATCGGTATAGCGTTGTCAGTTTCTATCCAGCTCAGAGAAAACTCGATACCGCTGTCCATCAGACGCTTTAATGCGTTGTAAACTTCCTCGGTATTCACGAGCCCGACCTTTGCCCCGATACTGAACGTGTACAGATGTGTCACCGCAGGCTCCGAAGGCGAATACTCAGAAACAGCAAGCTGGAGCTCCGGATAGTCAACGATAAAGCTCTCAGTATCTATCTCAGTGTCAACATAGAGGTAGTCAACGTCAAGATACCCGAGGGTAGAAGCGTCCCTTACAGACACAGAATACTTGGTATCCATTGAGAGAACATTATCATATCCGCTCAGCACCGAGACCGCCTTTTCGTGGTCAACTTCGCCGTTGCTCCCGTACCAGTAAACACCGTCCTGCTCATACAGAACTGTATCTGTCTGCTCTCCATTTCCGAGTTCAGAATTTATCTCATCTACCGGAAGTGAAGTGCCGTAGGTGACTGTAACATACGTCGACCCGGCACCTTCTCTGATAAAATAGCCTTTGAAGTCATCGCCGTCGATGAGATAGCACGCAGTCCCGTGCCATATAGGGTAGGTCTGGTAGAAGGCGTCATCTCCGAAGCTGTCAACTATCTCCGTCAGGGACTTGCCGGAAAAGCGCACTTCCGGCGCGGTTGTCTCCACAGCCTTTACGTTGTCCACCGTGATAGTATAGTCGTAATGTCCGGCTTCATAACAGGAATACGGACCGCTGATGACATAGCTCTCGCCGGTATCAAGGCTGCACCAGCCCTCCGGAAGGCTTTCAATGTATATCCAGCAGCTGAGCTCACCCGTCGCAGTACCGGAAGAAAATCCCGCAGTATCATGCGGAGCGCCCTCACCGGTGTTCCACTCCTCGAGTATAGTGAAGTCGCCGTTCCGGATATTCTGCATAGGGTCTTCGGAGCAGTTGACAACTCTCAGGAACTTTACATCAACGTCCGGGACATATCCGCCGGTATCTCCGTCCACTACAGAAAATGTGAAAGAAGCTGTTTGCAGCTCATTCTCCACAGCCCCGACCCCCGGCACAGCGAATGTCCCCAGAGCGAGCGCTCCCGAGAGCGCACATGAAATGAGCCTTTTGAATGCATTTTTCATCATATAGATCACTCCTTTTCGCGGGCGATAGTCAGCTCTCCTTGACGGAAACAGCGGGTCACCGAGCCTGAAACAAGGGGCTCGGTCATTTTATGCCGCGTTCCGCCGAAAGGGACGCCCATTCCGCCCTTTATATAGTAATGTCAGAAAATGCCCGAGTTCTGACATCTCTCGCAAAACTTTGTACGACTGCACAAAATCCTTCCCCGGGATTTGTAAATTATGCCAGAAGCCTGTGCAAGTGTACTCCCTTTGATAACATTTTACCTCAAATTCTGTCCATTGTCAATATATATATATATATATATATGAGTGGATATTTTTCGTATATCTGCACAAATAAGCCCCCGCGCTCTTGTGCAGAACGCAGGGGCTCCCGTGAGACGTCAGCCCTTGCCGACAGTCTCCACGCCGTTTATGTCAGTGAGCTCGCCGTCCGTCACCTTGAAGTAGCGGTTGTCGGAGTCCACCTCGTATTCCGAGACATCAAGTCCGTCGAACGCACCCTTCCGGATAACGGAAAGGTTCTTGCCGATGTGTACCTTCGTCTTGTTCTGCGCGGACATGAAGTAGTCGTTGAACGCAAAGCAGCCGATGTATTCGAGCGAATCCGGCAGGTCTATCTCCGCGAACAGCAGACACTCCACGAACGCGAAGTTGCCGATACGCTTCAGACCCTCGTTGAAGGTTATGGAGCTGAGTCCCACAGATTTGTCCAGGAAATCGAGCACCGTCGAGCCTACGAAGGCGTAGTCGGCGATCTCCTCGACCGTGCTTGGAACAGTGTACGACGTGCGCCCCGTGCCTGTGCAGGCGAGGAGCACGGTCTTGTCCTTGTTGAACAGCACCCCGTCCACGGCGGTGTAGTTCTTGTTGCCGGAGTCAACGGTAATGCTGTCCAGCTTCTCCGCCCCCGCGAAAGCACCCGGCTGTATGTAGGTAACGGAAGCGGGAACATTTATAGCAGTGATCTCAGTGTGCTCAAAGGCAAACGGAGAGATTATCTCGACGGAATCCGGGATAGTCACGCTCTTGATGCCCGAATACCAGAACATCTGGTAGCTGATGTTTTTCAGGTTCTTGGAGAGCGTCACCGACTTCAGCGCGGACGTGCAGTAGAACGCCTGTATGCCTACTGACGTAACGGTGTCCGGCATGATGACGTTCTCGACGGTCGATTTCTCCATTGCGTTGTTGCCTATGCCGGTAACTGTAAGGCCGTCCACGGACGACGGTATCTCGACGTCCTTATCAGAGCCCTCATAATGGTAGAGCGAAAGGGTGCCGTCATCGCACTCATGGAAGGTCATAGTGCCGTTTTCCGTTGAGTATGTATGCACCTTGTCGCTCGCCGGCTTCTCGATATCGAGGATATCGGAGCAGCTGATGTTGCCGTCCTGATCCTCAACGATGACCTGACACACGAGCGTCATTTCATTGAAGAACGGGTCGCTGAGGTTCTTCTTCTCAAAGCCGAAGGTATCATCTATCGGCACATAGGAATAACCGATATAATCCGACACCTCCCACTCCGTATACGGAAGGACCTTGCCGTCGGCGCCGTAGGCCGGGAAATATGTGTGCTCATAATGGTGGTCGCGAAGCATATTGTAGTAGGTAACATCGACGGACTGTCTGCCGACGAAGCCCGACAGCTCATTGTTTGAACCGGTGTAGCTGATATCAGTGATCTGCAGCTCGCCGCCCTCGTCGCTGAGGAACACCGTCGAGCCTATAGCGTCGCAGCCGAGGCGGTACTCCGCGGAGATATTGGTGAAGAGCGTAGCGTAGGTCGGGTCGGAGACGCCGTTATCCGTCCTGCGGACGCACCACGGCTGCGCAAAATCGCTGTACTCACCGCCGGAGGTCGCAACGATAAGGTCAGGCGAAGCCGGGATATGAAAGGTGCCGTCCTCGTCGGGCTCTATGGGGACCTCCGCAAGCAGCGGGTAATAGGCGTCCGAATCATTATTATCGGAGATCCAGCTGTCCCTCGCGAGGATAGTGTAGTAAGCGCGGGAGTAGCTCTCCAGCTCGTCATCGCTGAGCGTTACGGTGAGCTTGCTGCCCGTTCCGGAGCCGGACTTATCGAAGCCCTCGAGCGACTTTATCTCAGCCTTCGTGCTCCAGTTCTGAGACGAAGCGAGGATAAAATCGAGGCACTCCTTTGAATTGGCTATCTCAGTATAGACCACGCTCCCGCCCCAGTCAACGAACAGCTCCTTGTTGTTGTAGGGGTAATACATCGAAACGCCCGTAGCGTCATCAATGTTGGTCTTGGAGTAGACGATGAAGTCATCGAGCGCCTCCGAAAGAGCATCGGTCTCGTCCTCATAGTATGAGCTGAGGTGCTCACAGAGGTCGCCGAGGTCGATGAGGTCGAGCTCGACACCCGAATTTGTACCGAAGCTGACCGTAGCCTTCCGCGCGCCGTTGACTGACTTTTTCTTGCCCTTTGCGAACGAAGCGCTCATCGCCGCGAAGAGGTCGTCCATAGCGTCGTTCACGTCGCCCATTTTCGAGAGGTCGAGAACGGAGAGCGAATGCGGCGGGGCGTAGTATTTTCCCTCGCGCTTGGAATTGAAGTCATAGTATGCATCAACTATCCCCTTGGTGATAGTTTCGGCGTCGTTTGTCTTGTTCATCGCCGAGAGGAAGGAATAGTCCCAGCCAGTGCCGGGCTCGGTCTCCTCAGAGGCAACGAGGTAATCGGCATAATCAGAGAAGGCATACGCGGTCTCGACGGTGCCCATAAGGCAGGCATCGAAGCCAACCCAGTCGAGCTTGTTCTTCTTGCCGAACGGGGATTCCTCGAGCGCATCGCGCATATCTATCAATGAGAGCGGGTAGCTGTCCGGGTAGAGCTCATCGCTGCCGAAGCCGTAGAGCGAGCCGCCGCCGTGGTTCCAGCAGATGAGTGCATAGTGATCCGCAGGGTAGTTCTCGTAGGTGTATGTGAGGAAGTCCGCGAAGGTGTCGGGGTCGCTCATCTGAGCCTTCTTCTCGCTCTTGACGACTTCGAAATCGTCCTCTTCATCAGTGAGGAGCAGATAGTTGTTCTTGCCGACGGGCATCTCGCGCTTCCAGGTCTTCGCACCGCCTGCGTACACCACGAGATTGACCTTATCGGGGTCAAGTCCGCTGCCGATCATCTCCTCGAGGTCGGAGGTGGCGCAGCCGTTGGCGGATTCAAGGTCAGAACCGACCATGTACACCATGAGAGTGTAGCTGCCGTCCCCGATAGTCACCTCCTCGGGCTCCTCCTTGGGCGCGGTGGTCTTTTCCTCCTTGTCCTTATCCTTGTTCTTGACCTTTTCTTTATCGCCTGCGATGTTCTTATCCGACGCAGACGAGCTGCCGTCCTTGTCCGAGCAGCCTGTGACTGCCGAAGCCGCGAGCACCAGTGCCGCGAGCACGCTCATTATTTTCCTGAAACTCATTATGTACCTCCTCTGCAAGTCAGTCCGGAGCGGCTCATGCCGCTGCGCCGGGACATAATGATTATACCATATATTCGGACAAAATGCAACTTTTTGCGGCAAAATGCCCCGCGCGGTGTCTGTCCCGCCGGACGGAGCCAATTTTTCCGTCCTGCACCGCCGGCATTTCCCGACATCTTCCGACACGTTCCGACAAATTATCCTATGTACGGCTGGCGTCCGGCATGGTATAATAAACTTGTTGGGACATACCCTGCCCCGGCTTTAAATCACAGCAGGACCTCCCCGTCATCGGGGAGGTTTTCTGCTTTTCGCGTAAAGCGGTATAGGTCGGGCTGGGCAGAGCCTGTCTGCGAAATGAGCTGTCCCTCCCCTTTCCGTATCCGACTAAAAAACCGGCTCCGCTTGGACCGCAGAGCCGGTTCATTGCTTATTTTATCCTGCCACTGGGATTTTTTGTACTGTTAAACCGGACTCATCGTCCGCCGCCCTGACCGCCGCCTCCGCCGGACGAGCCTTCATCGCCCTGCTTGGTCAGCGCCGAAGTCACATTGAATGTAGCAACGGTATTTCCGTTGACCGTGAGGGTGTAGCTTCCGCCGATCGTTATCTCCGGACAGCTCACAACGGCGCACTTGAAGGTCTGCTCCGAAGTGTAGCTCACCAGCTCCCTGCCGGTCGAGTCGAGCAGCTTTATGACGCTCCCGCTCTGGTAGGTCGTAGAGGAATCACCCCAGTACACGCTACACTGCTGCGAGGAATACTCCGGCAGCTCGCCGCGTCCGAGACCTCCTATCGCCATGACGGTACCGCCGTTTACTATCATCTCGCCGTCAGAGTCGAGCGCAGAATCCGGTCCGCTGACCGAGCCCTCCGCATAGATAGTCCCGCCGTTGATGACTATTTTTCCGTTGGAGTCCAGACCGTCGCCCTCGCGCTCATTCGTGACGAATATATGGAGGGTACCGCCGTCGATCTGGAGAATGCAGTTGTCGTTGGAGACATCGACCGTCTTCTGAGCGCCCTTTTCGCCCGCATTCATGGGATCGTCCTCAGCGTAGACCGTGATATCTCCGTCGGTGACGTATATCTGCATAGCCTCGATACCCTCATAGCTCTCGCTGACGTATACCCTGCCGCCGTTGATGTAGAGGTACTTGTCGCAGTGAAGAGCGTCATCGGCAGTCGAGATAGTGATGTCGCCGCCGTTTATCATCAGAGTGTCGCCGCAGTGGACAGCGTCATCGGTGGAGTCAATGGTCAGCGTGCCGCCGTTTATCGTTATGCTTCCCGCAATGTCAGCGTCGCCGTCGCCAGCCTTGATACCCTTTGCGCTGAGGTCGAGCCCGAGGTCGTGACCGCTGTCGTCACCGCCGCCTCCGCCGGGAGTGAAGCCTCCGCCTCCGGGAGTGAAACCGCCTCCACCGCCTCCGGGAGTGAAACCGCTGCCCGGTGTGGAAGAGCTCTCTCCTGTGCCCGACGCACCTGTCCCGGCAGCCTGATACTCCGAGCCCTCATAGGTGCGGATATTTATGTCGCCGCCGTTCACAGTTATGTCCCTTGCAGCCTGAATGCCGTCCGAATGCGAATCCACAGTCACAGCTCCGCCGTTTATCTCGACGAAGCCCTTTTCCTCGTCGGAGGAGTTAGTGGACCTTATGCCGTCACCGTTATTCGTGGTGACAGTCACACTGAGGTCTGCGAAGTCCGTATCATCCGCGTCGCCGATACGCACCGAATCCTTGCCGCGGATACCGTCGTCCACGGCAGTAACAATTATCGTTCCGTTGTATATACGCAGGTCGTCCGTGCAGGCGATACCGTCAGCGTAATTGCCGTTGACGATGAGAGTCCCCTTGCCCTTTATTTTGAGGTCATCGCGGGAGAAAATCGCTGCATTTACCTCCTTGACATCGCCGTCGCTGTCGGTGTAGGAATCCGTGTGCGATGTGCCGTCAAAAATGGTATTGGCAGTGCCTTTCTTGACCGAAATGACGCACTCGTCGCCTACGCTTGCGACATATATCGGCGCAAGCTCAGGATGAGACAGCTCCAGTCCGTTCAGTTCAAGCGTGACCTTCCCATCGGGGTAAGCATTTTTGTCAACATCGACCACGAGCTGACCGTTCGTACTGCTCCCAGAGACTGAATACTCGCCGGGCTTCACGATAGTGACCGTCTGACCCTCAACTCTGAGAGCGTCGCAGTTTGTCACAGTACCCCCGTTCGCGTCAGAAAGAATGACCGTATCGCCGCTGAAAACGATAGAGTATCCCACTTCTTCGTTGTTTTGGATACTGTCTGCCAGCAGGCTCCTCATCATAGCGAGGTCAAAAACGTCGATCTCGCCGTTGCCGTTAAGGTCGCCAGCCTGCCAGTCGGGCAGTTCAGCGCCGGGAACAGCAAGCAGCCAGTTCTGCATGAGGGCTAAGTCATCGGAAGAGAAAACGCCGTCCGCATTGACATCTCCCGCAACGCTCCCGACACCTGCGGCAGAAGACGAAAACGCCGCAGCAGACGCTCCGCCCACTGCGAGTGCTGCAGCGATCAGCGCCGGGATAAATGAATGCTTTTTCATGGTATCAAACTCCTTTGCAGATTTCTTATGATTATCCATTATATTTCGCATTACTTAATTTAGGCTTAAAATAGGCTTAAAATCGCCGATTTCCGGGTGGATATTATAGACATCCGGTGGACGAAATATGCGTAAGTCATGACATATAAAAAGGAGACCCTATCTGAATCCGGAGGTTCAGATAGGGTCAGTTCTATCATGTTCTGTCTATTGACCATTTACCAGTTTTTGTCTCATGAGGCACAGATCAAATACATCAATTCTGTTGTCAGCACCGAGGTCCGCAGCTTCCCAGTTTACAAGATAAGTGTCAGGTACGGCAAGCAGCCACTTCTGCAGCAGGACAGCATCGGAAATATTGAACTCTCCATCATTATTGACATCGCCCGCCTTTGACTGAGGGATCCATTCGGAGATCGCTTCCGCCGATGGGATCCATGAAGGTCGCATCTCTGACTGATCCAACGGTATGCAGGCGACTGAGATCGTTGTGGTCTTTGTATTCGTCAGATGTACAGCAAGCTTTCTGTAATCGCTGTTATCTGCCTGATTCGGAACGACAGGAGATGTTGGCAGAGGCTCAGCATCCATCACAGTAAAACTGCCTGCATCACTTATAAAACCTACCCACATCTTTTCCGAACCAACGGTAACAACAGCACTTCTGCCGTCATCAGCGACCTCGATCTGTCCCTTCGTGTGAGCGAACCAATATATGTCGCCGGGAGCTTTAAGAGTGATCTCATCCTGGATAATAACACATTCTTTATCCTTTATCATTTTGAGTCCACGCACAACACTCTCCGCACCGCTGGGCTCATATGCAGCGGTCAGGTCAGTGACGGCGAAGGCTTCGTTTCCGCCGCTGAAACCGCTGATCAGGCATTCTGCCCCTTCCTGCTGGTCAAGCTCCTGCGATGGATTGATCACAAGCGTATTATGACCTTCGGCTCTTATCCGGTAGGAATATCGGCGATCAGGAAGTTCATAGTTCTCATTGCCCAGATCGGTAAAGAATCTTTCACCGTTGGACTCTATATAGAACGAGCCCAGATCGTAGTGACCGTGATACTTATAATTGTTTTCACCTGCATGAAGTGCCGCTACTATACCGCTTTCATCCCATGTGTTCCTGAAACTTGCGTTTGACGCTCCGACTTCGCCCCAGTCAGTAGGGACAGCTGTATCTGAAGCGGGTATTTTGTCTTCATCTATCCAGAGAAGATCAAAATAAAGGAAACTGCCGTTTTTAATACTCTTGATACGAGCAGCTGAAATATCGTATGAGTTATAATAATCGGCCAGCCACAGGAGGACCGACCAGCCCGTATCCTGACTGTCACGGTCGTCACCGAAACTGAAGGATCTTGAAGTGTTGGAACTCATATAACGGATAAAATCAACAGACTTGCGGAGCCCTTCAAAGTCAGCGAGCCCGTAGTCTGTTCCTGCAGCGCTTGCCAGTGAAGACGAATGCAGACCGAGGTAATATGTAGCGTAATCCCAATAGCCAAGTCCTTCACTGTATGTTCCGTCTTTTTCGCTGTAGGCGCGGCGGATAAAAGAATAAGCTTCCTTATAGGCGTAGGTCAGCACCTCAGAAGCTATAGTCCGTGCGTCAGCTTCATCTCCGACCGCAAGTGCAGCCATACTCATACTCCCGGTACATACAAGTTTCCAGTTATCTCCGGGATAATCCTGATACCAGCGGTAAGTACGAGTCCGGGGCTTGTCCTCAAAATCCTCCATGACCTGAGTGAGTCCCTTTTCGATCAGGTTTTTCCTGATGAATGTCCTTTGGTCATCACTCATCCAGTTGTAAAGCCAGTCATAACCGATCGCAAAGGCAGTACTCATTTCAGCTGTGTCAAGAAAATGGCTCGGATTCCAGTCCTTGAAATTACACGCAGCTTCAAGCTCTGCGTAGCAGCGCTCAGCATATATTTCATCGCCGAAAATATTATACGCCATCGCAAGCGCAGCCACGCGCCGCTGTATCCTTTTGGATGTTTCAAGAAGACGTATCCCGTCGGGGATCTCATACTGACATACCGGCATATCAAGGGTTCTGTCTGCTTCGCTGCGGAGCTTATCAAGAAGGATCGCAGTCACCGAGTCATCTCCGATATGAGTTTTCAGTTTTGCGAATTTCTCCTCGGACATGATGATACGCGGATGAGCATACATCCCGTTTTTCTCGATCATATCGCAGATGACCTGTTCTCCGTCAATAAATGATCCGTAGTTTTCCGCCTGAGAACTGCCTGAAACGACGTCCTCTGCAAATACAGTGTACGGTATCAGCCCCATCACCATGATAAGTATGAGCAGAATGCCTGTCAGATGATTTTTCATAACTCCCCCTCCTAAGTACCATGACATCGCTGCCGTTTTTACCACTATACCATAAATATCAGCAAGTTTCAAGCCTTTTTTCAATGCAGAAGTGAAAAAAGCATTTCAGTTATTTCATCAGTCCCCGCGCATAAGCCAGACACTGCTTTCCCCTTATCAATTCACTTCTCATCAGACACAGGTCGAATACATCGAGCCTGCCATCCTTGCAGAGGTCGGCATTCTGCCAGTTTTTGAGTGTTGCGTCAGGTGAAGCAAGAAGCCATTTCTGGAACAGAACAAGATCTGCATCATTAAATTCGCCGTCCGCATTGACATCGCCGATGACCGAATCGAACGCAAAGAAGTCTGCACCGAGTTCGTTCTTATCTGAGTTCAGCTCCGTCAGCGGAGAAACGAGCGAGCCATCATAATAGTACAGGTCGTAGCCGCCGTCCATAGTGCTGCTGAACACCATTTTTTCGCAGTCGATCGGACAGGCGTCCGAGCAGTCGTACTTGTCCGAATCAAACGGCAGGGACGAGATTTTCTCGCCGTCAAAGCACATTAACTGATCACAGTGATCGTCCGAGGAGTACCACTTTGTGAAGTAAAGAATATCACCACAGACAATCGGATAATAGGCATCCACGCCTTTCTCGCTGAAAATAGTCTCGGACGTTTTAGTGCTCAGGTCAAGCCTGCAAATCAAACCGATACCTTCAGTATAGCTCGCGTAGTAAAAGCACTTCCCATCCTCAGAAAAACAAGGCATTGCCTCCTCCGCGGAGTCATTGGTCAGCATTGTAACTTCTCTTGTGTTCACGTCAAGGAGCGCAAGGTCGAACAAGAAACCGTCCGACGAATTGTCCCAGTGACCTCGCTTGAAAACGATAGTTTTTCCGTCTGGAGAGAACTTCGGGTCTTCGTTGCGAAAGCCGCTGTTCTGTGTGAGATTAGTTATCTCATCGCGGTCGGAGACGTAAATATCCCACTCATCCGCCGCCTTGTCTATCGCCATAAAAGTGAACTGCTCGGGCGACCTGCCGAAGCTGCCGTTCATCGCGTGAATAAAATCACCGCTGACCGTTTTTACCGTGCCGTCCGGAGTACGCAGATACAGCTCACTGTCGAGGGCAGAGTAGTCACTGTAGCTGTGCCACAGCAGCCAGCCCTTGGGAAGATCACTGTCCGCCCAGCTATTGTCGGGAGCAGCTGACGAATCAGACCTCACGGACATACAGGGTGCAACAGCAAATGCTGCTACAAGTGACACTATTCGTTTCAATAAAGGAATGCCCACAGGTTGACCTCCTTGTGCCATTAACATCATGTTTTTCACCGATGATCCTATCATCATATTATACGAAATTATACCACATTTCACACGATTAATCAATAGAGAACGCTGAACCGACCATATTTCTCTTAGTTTTTGTGAGGCTCTGCACGCATTCAAGCGGTCCATAAGGAAAAGATTTCGTTAGCCCAGATACGGAAACGTGTCGCGCGGTGAGAGTTTACTCGATAGCCCACGGAGATAATATCGTCAAGATTGTAAAAGCTAACATATTTTGTCTGAGTTTTTCCCGATATTGCGCCGTGTGGAGTGGTTGTTGCAATTTTTGCAATAACCACTTTTTCGTCCAGTTCACGCTCGGCAAAAATATTGGATAAATGACGGCTTATAGATGATAAACTCACATCAAACAACTCAGCCATTGCCTTCTGAGTTATCCATATGCTCTCATTCTTAATCATGGCATTTACAGATACGTCATCTTCATCGGAACGATAAAGGATAAACTGCATTTGCTTATTTATATCGTTCATAAGCATCCTCCTTCCTCATTTCATCTCATGTTCTACAGGATAATTATACACCATATCGTATAATAAAATAACTGATTATTTGAAAGATCCGCCGATCATACTGCTTCAAATAACGTCTTCAGACAGTTCTTCGACCGACTGCTCATCTGCACGCTTTTTATGCGTTATGAACATTTCCTGCAATATATTGACAGCCTGTTCATCTGCCTCCTGAACAACATGCAAATACTTCTGTGTGGTTGCTATATCTGCGTGACCGAGCCGATTCTGCACAGCCTTTTTAGCCTGCTTCTCGGTCATACCGTGCGGTACTTTCCAAGTCATGGTCTTACGGCGCTGTTTGCCGTCAATGCCGTAGCCGTCGCCAACTCTTATCCTGAACGATATGAGTTTACCCTCTGCGTTGCGGTTTTCTTTATTATCAGCCATTACAGATCACTTCTTTGCCATAGCAGGGATCGATTTCATTTTCAGCCATAAGATATTCGATGGTCTGCACTTGATTTCGTACATCGTGACGTATCCTCGCAGCTTCGCTGAACTTCTGTTCAGCAAGCTCGTAGAAGCGGCGGGTCTGCTGCATATAGCTTTCGATACCGACGATACGCTCCTCGTCCTGTGCCTTGCTTATACTGCTTTTCATCGCGTAGTACAGCACTATCAGAATCACAGTTATCAGGCAGTGAGTCATCTGGTTGATGAACACATCCTGCTCATTCATCTTGTCCGCACCGCTCGTATTGTAGGCAATGAAAATAGCCCCGAATACTATCGCAATGAAGGCGCTGATAATGCAGACAGGTCTCATCCGCCGGAATGAATCATCTCTTATCCGGAACAGCAGCAGAACGAGCATGATACTTGCATAGTATATCTCAAGCGAAAGGACTGATATAACGGTCGCAAGGGTACTTTCAGTATCAAGTTCATTGAGATTTACATCATATACAGCTTTTATCATGATTATAATGCTTATCTCTGTTAGAACCGTGGCTAAACATATCGCCCCGATAGCTTTTAGACGCTGCCGCCAGCCGCCCTCAACAGAAAATGATATCAATGCGAATATAACGGCAGTCTGTGCCACGCTCAGTATACTGCTCTCGTTTCCCGGTTTTAAAACCGCAAAGACAAGAATATTCAAAAAGCCCCAGACACCAATAACTGAGATGTAGTTTAACAAAAAACCTCTTTTCAGCTTGGTGACCTCAGAAGCTGCGAATATCAAGAGTGCGCCCTGAACGAGATTGTTCATAACGTATGTGACCCAGTAACTCATAGCAGACCTCCAAGGAAATGGAAATAACTGTCGCGCGTTTGATTAAAGCGTCCCTGACTTATAAGCGTTATGTGCCACCCAAACCGCCCTGAGGAAATTGCCGGACTTCTGATAAAACACGATTCTTACAAAGCCCGAATCCTTGCCGAGAAATATCTCTCAGCACAAACAGATGAGCTGAGAGACCAACTCACCAGCTACTACCAATATAACTGGTGCAAGGTCCGGGCGTGGGGGAACTTTAACGAGGAGGTCACGTTCCGGATATGCACCGGAAAGCATAACTGGTATCCGGTCATTGTCAGATTCCTAAAAGCGCACCCCATGTTCAAAAACTCAACGATCACAGTAGAGAGCGATACCAGTGTCGTTCCCAAGGCTGTTTACTGGGATAAGGCACCATATTCGGAGGCAATTAACAAGACTCTCCCTCATATAGAAATACAATAACTACTATAAGCAAAACTGTTTAAGCAGCTCATAAAAAACAGGCTGATACTTCAATGCGGTATCAGCCTGTTTTACTTTTATTGGTAACTCTCATCGCTCAGCACGTTCATATGGCGTCTGTAGCGTTTGGGTATATTGATCCCCACAAGGTATCCGACCGAATGCAGGAAATCAGAAATGACTGCAAACCCGTCTTTATAGAATGCCTCTATGCGCTTGTCCTTAAAAGGGATTTCCTTGTAGTCCGGCGGGCAGACAAACATCCAGTCAGCGCCGCTCCGATCAAGTACGATACGGAAGAATCTATCGATATCTGTGTCCTTAAAACCAGTTTTCATCAGGAGAATATGATGCTCTACAGCTTCGTCTATCTGACTTATGACAGCAGTACTGCCATCAAAAGAAATCAGGACCAGCAACGGCTCATCTGCCGCCATCGCCTTATCTACTTCTTCAGCAGAAGGATATTTGATTATGTTCATCAGAGCCATCCTTTCTTGTAATGTGCGAGTTTACAGTGCTTATTTCGGAATGCTTACGAATTCAGTATACCACACTTTTTCTGAAAAATCAAGGGAGGCTCTATAATTCGGGTGATATTTCTGTAAAATCGCCCAGAAACGATTATTATAGCGGAAGCATTCGCAGGAGCATACTGCCAGTTAAATGTTGAGTGAAAAATCAGAATAATAGTAAATCCATGAGGTCTACGCCTTCAATCTAGCAAAAATAATAAAGAGAGGGATAACGTCCGCCATCATAGCGGGCGCTCCCTCTCTTTTTTTACAAGCGGACGGATTTCAACCGTCATCAGTGTACAAAGGACAGCTCTATTATCTTGCCGTTTAAACAAGCATTTTCGCATTACGCTCTTAGCGTTAGCCTTTGCCCTGCTGTTCTCACTCTTGAACTACTGCTCGTGAAAAGATTATAGCATATCTCAATAAAAATGTCAAATGCTCTTCTTTCTGATGATCATTATTATTACAGCTGCGGTCAGCACTAAGATAAACACATACCTGGATATCAGACATAAAACTCCTGCATAGTATCAAGGCACAGACACGCCAGTTTTCCGTCGGACGAGCACGCACCGCAGTCGATACAGATATTGTTGTGGCTGTGGTATATTTCAGGCTTTCCGCAGTAATAAGGCGTGGGCGTGTGTCCCGTGACGATAAAGACGGAGTCGTCATCAAAGTACCTGACGTCAGGATCGTGCCTGTCCATGAGCAGTTCCTGCCGGGTGTATTCGCTCAGCTCTTTGTCGGCTCTGAAACCGCCCAGCCCGGCGTGTACGAGAATGAAAGTCCTTTCGCCTACATCTATCACCTCGTACAGCGAGAAGTCAGACATATAATCAAGTACAGCAGCTCGCTCGTCACGGGATAGCTTCTGAAAAGCCTCCATGGTGGATCTTCCGCCTTCGTACAGCCAGTCTATGAGCTCGTTCATCGCCGTGACATCGAGCTGCGAGGCTGCGTTTTCGCTCGTTATATCGACCGACAGCTTTGACAGAACATCCAATGCCATAAGGTCATGGTTGCCCATTATCGGGAAAATGTTGGGTCTGACCATCATGTCCTGCAATATCCTGACCGGCTCCGGACCGCGGTCGACCACATCGCCGAGAATGAACATATCATCGTTCACGGAAAGACCTATCAGCTCCAGCATCCGGCAATACTTCCCGTACTCACCGTGCAGATCGCTCATCACATACGTTGCCATACTTCACGCCCCAAAACTTGATAATCAACAAAGCAGCGTATCGCTGATTTATTACTGAATACTGTCATCAGGATCCGAAGCATCGTCCGCACCCGGCTTGTTCCTGTGCCGGATAACTGCGATCATTATTATTACAGCAGCCGAAGCCGCCATGGTAATGAGACAGATAGTGTTCCCCCGGAAGAGACCAGCCAGACCGCCCAGTGCAATCGGGATCGCAACTAAAGCAGTCACTGCTGCAATATGCCTTGTCTGACCACGCTTGTCATTACTTCTCAGCGAGATCTGAGCCTTGATCGGCAGCAGCTTGTGATTTCCGGAAGAGAGGATCGCTGCGTAAAGAAGAACAGCAACTCCAAAAATAAGCATCAGTACAGAAAAACCATTGTCCATAACTCGTACTCCCTATATTCGTCATCACGCAATGACCGTCTTATTTGTGTCAAGAATCGCAGTCCTTTGGATCGCTGTTACAGTGACTTTCCAAGCTCGTACGCCTGTCTTGGGAAGTCTGTTTTTTTGAGCATATCCGCAGTCATGCAGTTAACGCCGACTATTGTGCCCGCAATATTCCATTCGAGATATCTCATCATACCCTTGAATGATTTGACAGCGCCCTTTGCAGTTTCAATATTGTTGTCAGCCATGGTGAGCATGAGCACTGCTTTTTTATCGCCGTGAAGAACAGCATCGTTGGCGTAGAAACGGTCGATAACAGCTTTGAGCTGCGCGTTGATATCATAATAGTATATCGGCGAAACAAATACGACCGCATTCCTTTCACTCCCCCCCATCCTCATCCGCCGTATTGGAGACAGACTTATTCAGTTCAGCCTCTTTGTTCTCCAGCTCACCGATCTCAGCGAGGAGCTCATCCATCATCTCGGTCTTTTTGTTTGGGTGTTCCTCCACCTGAGCGATCAGCAGAGACAGATACTTTTTCTTCTGTCTCAATAAAGCACGGTACTCCTGGTAAAGGGAGAACTGCTGAGTCAGCGCAATGAAAGCTTTGTAGTCCTCGATGTCGGCATCTTCCTGCTGTGTGCGTAACGCCAGCTCCTCATATTCATCGCGGACAGACTCAATCTTATCATTATAGATCAATGCAAGGCTCTCACACCTTGACAGCTCCTTATATAAAGACTTAAGGAGCTTTTCTTTGTTCTCCTTCTTATACTCTATGGTATTGAATACAGCTAACAATCCCGCACCAAGAGTGATACCCAGACCCAAAGGGAACGGCAGAGTACGAGCCAGTTTTAAAGTTTTCCCCACTAACTTCATGCCGTCGCGCGGCGCTTTTCGGTCTTCATTTTTATCAGACCAAAGTCTGGCTAACGAAGACTGCTGCGCAGAGAATTTATTGTAGCCCTCATCAGATAATAAAGCCGAGACCGGAACTTCAAGCGCCTCTGCAAGTCTCTGGAGATACATACCCTTGGGTATACGGTCAGTTATCTCATAGTTTTGTACGGCTCGCGCTGATATCTTTGCCTTTTCAGCAAGGCTGCTCTGCGTCATGTGCCGGTAATTCCTGAGTGCTACAAGCCGCTCTGAAAATGTCATTCAACTCACCTCATACAGTATGCGGGGATAATTCGTGATTTGTTCGTGTATATTATAGCACAGCACGAACGAAATGTCAAGAGGTCATGAAGAATCGGCTCAGACAGACATTTCTGATCATTGCAAGATATGCTGTCCAAGCCGATTTCAGGCTGTTAATGTGTCAGATGGACATTGCAAACGCATTGACCTGATCCCGCACGCCCTTCAATGACTCAAAAGCCATGCACAAATTGTTTCGGTCACGCATCTTATCCAGCCAAACCTTATCATCAGCAAATAGCTCCGCTGTCCTCGTAAGCCTGTTGCCGAGCTCCTTGGAGATCAGTTTCTGCTCTGTACACAGAGAAACATTATCCTTGAATTCTTCCTCAACGCTCTCGCTTCCCAGCCAATGGGCAATGATGGAGGAGACACCGGATCTTATACAATACGGTATATTGCACGCCTTGAGCGTGTTGTTATCAAGGGATCTTGTCATTCTTGTTCTGAGGGTATTTGCTGCCACTGCCAGGACCTCATCCATTTCGCTGACTTTACGGCAGTAAGAGAATGAAGTATTGCCGGCAGCGTCTACTCCCTCCGTATTGTATCCGGACCGGTAATAACCATTGTCATTCAAGCCGTCTCTGTCATAGCCGTATTCGTCGTAGCCGTATTCGTCATAGCCGTAACGGTCGTATCCATCCTTGCCATAACCACGATAGTCGTATCCCAAACGGTCATATCCGTGGACATCGTAGCCTTCCTCATTAAAACCAAAGACGTTAAATCCGTTTCTGTCATAACCGTCTCTGTCGTAGCCATAACGGTTGAAGCCTTCCGGATCATAGCCGTCCCGATCGTATTCGTACTTATCATCACGGGGCTTATCATTGCTGTTTTTCGAGCTGACACGGCTCAAGAGCGCAAATGTCGTCCACGCTGAAGCTACAGCCCCGGCAATGCCAACGAGCAGAGAAATCATTGTCTTTTCCATTGTTTTTTCCTCCTAATTTAGATGTTATAGCCCTGACCGTTCGTGTATTCAGTCAGGGTCTGTGGTCGTCGTATGGTCTGATTATCCATATCAAACCCCCTTATGAGTACTGAGCTGATATTAACTGAAACACACTGTTATGTGGTCTTGCCACAATGCTTGCAAGCTAAAGTCGTGTGTATTATTTTCGTAAAGCTATAATATCATACGCACGTTAAAAAGTCAATACCAGTTCCGGATAATTGTGGGTATTTACAAAAAAACAAAAACAGAAGTCTCTGATAAAAGTCACAATACACCATTTGTTTGTTCGTGAGACGAATATAGATAATTGATGAGACAAATAAACGCTCTGAGATACCTCAGAGCGTTTTGTTTTTATTATTCGATTCACGGAAGCATTGGACAACGTTCAACACTGCATTGATGTGGCTGTCGCTTAAACCGGAGACTGAAATCGATGCAGACTCCTTTTTGCCGAGGATAGTGTCAGTTGACACATCGAACAGCTTTGCAAGTTCAAGAACGCATTTTATATTGCACGTGCTAAATATGACTGGGTTACCGCTCATACAAATAAGGACACTTTCGCTTTTAGCAAAATAAACAGACGTTCCTCGTAACGAGAAAACGCCTATTTACCACTATTAAGTGAAACTAAAGCTATTCAGATACAGTATGCGGCGCGGACAAAAAATCGCGTCCTACATAACGTAGAACGCGACTTGCCTGCGGGGGCGTTAGCTCTATATAGGCGGATAGTCTTATAGCAACTCCGCGGAAAAAACTAACGCTCCACATAAAGTGGAGCGCGTCATGGGTCCAGCGTCACGCTGGTGGAGCTGATGATCGGACTTGAACCGACGACCTACGCCTTACCAAGGCGTTGCGCTACCGACTGTGCCACATCAGCAACCGACTTTAATATTATACAGCATTCCCACGAAAAAGTCAAGCCCCAAGGATTAATTTTTTTTGTTAATAAAATCGGTCACCCCTTGACAATCTCCCCGCTGTATGGTATCATTATTAAAAAGCAATGATCGAAAACAAAGCTGAGAACTCCTGAAATGCAGCGATTTTCCGGGCGGTGTGAGGAAAACAGGCTCTCAGATACCTACCTTCGTGAGCTGCTGTGCCGAGTCTGTGCCGGGGTGCCCGGCGGGATAGGTGCAGTCGGGTCTGCCCGTTACAGCTCAACGAGGTCCGCAGAAATGCGGATAAACCGAGGTGGTACCACGAGTCGATTCGTCCTCCGGCAGCGCTGCTGTCGGGGGATTTTGTGCTTTACGGGAGGTGAAAACTGCTGTGGAACCGTTAAAAAAGCGCCTGCTGACATACATCATCATCATTCCGATCGCGCTTTTTCTGGTCTGGCTGAACCGGCGCGACCTCGACGAGGTGCTGTTCGTCGGGGTGATACTGATGACCCTTCTCCTCATCTCAGCCGCGTGGGAGTATTTCGCCATGAAGCGACGCGAAGCCCGCGAGCACGACGACACCGTCGCAGAGCGAACCGAGGAGCGATACCAGCGCTTTCTCGAAAAGAAGGGCTTCGAGCGCGTCAGACGCAAGTCCATGAAGGCTGACCTGAAAGACCGCTACCGCAGCATCATCGGGTACATTCTGCTGCCGCTGTCCATAGCACTGCTGGCCGCCTGCATATTCATCGACGACGATGACCTCGACGGACGCTTGGCAGGACTCGTCTGCGCAGTCCTTTTTGGTGCATACGCCCTGTGGAAATGCACGATACCGCAGGTGCGGACGTTCTGCCAGAACTACGCGGAATATATCCCCGCCATAAACGAGTCCTACCTCAATGGCAAAATGCTGACCTTCCGCCGCGGACGTGACCCCAGTGAGAACAGCGGAATAAACATCGGCGAGGACTTCGTCGTGTTCTACGACAAAAGCCATATCTACGCCGCACGTAGGTCGGAGATACTCTCGGCGTCCTTCCGCGATGAGAACATGGACTTCTACGGCACGGGAATGTACACCGGCTCGCGGAAATGTCACTATCTTGATATGCACATCGAGGAGGACACCCAGCCCGTCCGAACGCTCGAGCTCGGAGAGTTCCAGAACCGCATAGCCGCCGAGGAGCTGAACCGCCCCTCTGCAAAGCAAGTAAATCAAATCAATCAATAATAAAGGAGAAAAACCATGACTACATTTGAAGAACTCAGAAGGCGCGGACTTCTCGCGCAGCTCACAGACGAAAAGGAGATCGAGGAGCTCGTGAACGCGGGCAAGGCGACCTTCTACATCGGCTTCGACCCCACCGCAGACTCCCTCCATGTCGGACACTTCATGGCGCTGTGCCTGATGAAGAGACTGCAAATGGCTGGCAACAAGCCCATCGTGCTCATCGGCGGAGGAACAGCCATGATCGGCGACCCCTCCGGCAAGACCGATATGCGCAAGATGATGACCCCCGAGACTATCCAGCACAACGTTGACTGCTTCAAGAAGCAGATGAGCCGCTTCATCGACTTCTCCGAGGATAAGGCTATCATCGTCAACAACGCAGACTGGCTCATGAACCTGAACTACATCGAGGTCCTCCGCGAGGTCGGCGCGCAGTTCAGCGTGAACCGTATGCTCACAGCCGAGTGCTACAAGCAGCGTCTCGAGCGCGGACTTTCGTTCCTCGAATTCAACTACATGATAATGCAGAGCTACGATTTCTACCAGCTCTTCCAGAAGTACGGCTGCAATATGCAGTTCGGCGGCGACGACCAGTGGAGCAATATGCT
>JAEELF010000023.1 GCA_016288815.1 Ruminococcus sp. | reverse complement strand
GGTATCAAGAACATGAAGAAGCTCACCGCAGCTCTCTTTATCGACGACCCCCGCAAGGAGAAGATCGCTGTAGCTGAGGCTAAGAAGCTCAATATCCCGATCGTTGCTATCGTTGATACGAACTGCGATCCGGACGAGGTAGACTACGTTATCCCCGGCAACGACGACGCTATCAGAGCAGTAAAGCTCATCGCAGGCACTGTTGCTAATGCTATCATCGAGGGCAGACAGGGCGGCGACGCAGTTGAGGCACAGGAGGCTCCCGCTGAGGAGGCTGCTGCTGAGGAAGCTGCTGAATAATCTTAAATCAAGTATCTGATGTAGGGGACGGTGTCCTCGACGTCCCTGACATTGTGCGGGCTGTCGGGGACACCAGCCCCTACAGTTTTATAACGAAACGTTTTAAATAATTATCAGGAGGTAATCACAATGGGTAAGGTTTCCGTTGCAGAGATAAAGGAGCTTATGAAGTCCACAGGCGTAGGCATGATGGACTGCAAGAAGGCTCTTGAGGAAAATGACGGCGATATGGACAAGGCTATCGAGTTCCTCAGAGAAAAAGGACTCGCTACACAGGCTAAGAAGAGCGGCAGAGCTGCTGCTGAGGGCGTAGTTGCTGCTATCGTTGACGGCGACAAGGGCGTTCTCCTCGAGGTTAACACCGAGACAGACTTCGCTGCTAACACAGACGACATCAGAAACTTCGTTGACGCTGTTGCAAAGACTATCATCGCTACAAACCCCGCTGACGTTGAGGCTCTCAAGAACGAGAAGCTCGTAGGCGGCACAGGCACAGTAGGCGAGGCTCTCACAGAGCTCGCAGGCATGAAGATCCGCGAGAACATCGTTATCCGTCGTTTCGTAAGATTCGAGGGCAAGCTCGCTTCCTATATCCACAACGGCGGCAGCATCGGCGTTATGGTAAAGCTCGACACTGACCTCTCCGCAGATCAGGTAGCAGCTATTGGTAAGGACGTTGCTATGCAGTCCGCAGCTCTTAATGCTCCGTACCTCTGCCGTGAGCAGGTACCCGCTGAGGTGCTTGAGAAGGAGAAGGAGATCATGCTCGCTCAGATGTCCGAGGATCCTAAGATGGCTAACAAGCCCGAGCAGGTAAGAGTAAAGATCGTAGAGGGCAAGGTAGGCAAGTACTACAGCGAGAACTGCCTCCTCGAGCAGGCTTTCGTCAAGGACGACAAGCTCACAGTTCAGGGCTATGTTGACGCTGAGGCTAAGAAGCTCGGCGGCACTATCAAGGTAGTTGACGTTGTTCGCTACGAGCGCGGCGAGGGTATCGAGAAGAAGGAAGATAACCTTGCTGACGAGATCGCAAAGATGATCAAGTAATAGGGGATATAAGGCAGTCCGCGGGATAGCTGCGGACTGCTTTTGTATAATAAAGGAATTATTGGAGAAATATCATGAAAAACAAAAAATTATCATTTTCACTTATGCCGCTGCTTATCGGCATAATCATGCTGTTCGCATTCATGCCGGACGCGATGCTGTTCATCAGCGGCAAGAAGATCGATCTCAACACAGCCAAGCAGTCCGAATTCTCGGGCAAGGCAGCAGTTGAGGGCGAGATATTCTATCCTCTGGAGTGCTTTGCGATCTACGAGGAGACCCGCACAAACTACGGTATCCCTACCGGAAAGACCGAGACATACTATTACCTCGTTGCGAATTTCGATGAGGATACACTTATGAAGTACTTGGAAGAGGATGAAGACTACGACGAATACTACGTTGTTTTCTCGACCTCGAACAAGACTCTCAAATCGAAGCTCGACGGCCTTATCAATGAGTGGAATATCATCTTCGAGAACGGTGACTATTCGAATGGCTTGCCCGACGGTATCCAGATAACCGGAAAGCTTGCCGCACAGCCTTCTGACGACGATTACATCAAGTACCGTGACGAGTGCTGTGATTATCAGGGGCTCAGCTTGTCTGACGTCGCTGATAAGCGTATCGTTGACGGCAAGATCACATCTCTGGCACTCGTGCTCACGCTTATCGGCTTCGCACTTATCGCACTCGGAGCATACCTGATCTTCAGACTTATCAAGGGCTCGCGCCGCCCGAAGGACGATTTCACATCCTTCGACGATACGTCCGACAACTCCACCGGCAGCAGTGACGCTTATCCGCTCCCGTCTGCTCAGGTCCAGCAGGACATGAATGACATGGGCTCCGCAGACGAGCTCAAGCAGCTTCGTGCAAAGCTGAATACCGGCGAGATAACTCAGGATGAGTACGATGCTAAGCTCAGAGAGCTTCTTAAATAACTGAAAATGCATGGACGCACCGGCAGCCCCGGTGCGTTCTTTTTTTACTAAAGGGACATTTTCCGCACCTTATGTGAAAATTCAAAGAAAATTTCGGCTCTAAAGGTTGCATTTTTTGTGCATATGTGTTATAATGTGTTTAAATGGACTATTATACGATTCAGTGAGGTAATATATGAACCATAACATCAGCAGACTTGCAGATTCGGTCGGCAAGGTCATAGTCGGCAAGGAAGATACAGTACTCAAGCTCATCGCGGCGCTGCTCTGCGAGGGCCATGTCCTTCTCGAGGACGTCCCCGGAGTTGGCAAGACGCAGCTCATCACAGCACTTGCGCGATCTATCGGCGGTAGCTTCAAGCGTATCCAGCTCACTCCCGACGTCATGCCCTCTGATATCTCAGGCTTTACCATGCTCGACTCGAAGTCCGGCGAATTCGTCTATCGTGAGGGCGCAGTCATCTGCAACTTCCTCCTCGCAGACGAGATAAACCGTGCTTCGCCGAAGGTGCAGTCAGCCCTGCTTGAGGCTATGGAGGAGCGCCAGATAAGCCTCGACGGCGAGACCCACGTCCTCCCCAAGCCCTTCCTCGTTATGGCAACGCAGAACCCCGTAGAGACCTATGGTACCTTCCATCTCCCCGAAGCGCAGATGGACCGCTTCTTCATGAAGCTCTCAATGGGTTACCCGTCTGAGGGCGAGGAGAAGTCTATCCTCGAGCGCACCGAAATGCACAATCCCATTGAATTCATCACAGAGCCCGCGATGACCGTTGACGACATCACCGCTATGCAGGCGGAGGTACGTCAGGTCCGCGTCTCCGATCAGGTGAAGGACTACATCGTAAGCTTAGTTTCCATGACGCGCGGCGACAGGAACACCGTCCTCGGAGTCAGCCCGCGCGGAAGCATCTCGCTGTACAAAGCCGCCAAGGCTTTTGCATACATCTACGAGCGCGAATACGTCACTCCCGACGACGTCAAAGCCGTTGCAGTGCCGGTGCTCGCGCACAGAGTTATCCTCTCGCCGCAGGGCAAAACAGCCTTCGGCACATCTGAGGGCTACATCAGGAGCATCCTCGCGGACTGTGAAGTCCCGGCGATGAGCTGACCATGAAGTGGTTCAAGACCGCTTTGTCGGTGCTCGCCGTCGTATTCCTGCTGTACATCTTCACATTCTACGTTGACGGCGAAATGGGCATGATACTGCTCGCATTTCTCGTACTTTCGCCGCTCGTGTCGCTGCTGCTCGTGCTGTGGTCGCGGGATCGCGTGAAGCTGAGTTTCCGCTGCGACGCATATGTTAACAAGGGCAGCGATCTCAAAGTCACCGTTACCGTTGAGAAGTCTGGTGCGCTCCCGGTCGCGATACTCGAGATAGTGCCGTCCGCCTCTGAGGTATTCGGACAGACGGCAGCGTCGTACCGCTTTGCTCTGTTCGGCGCGCAGAAAAAAGAATTCAACTACACCGTCCCGGCGCAGACCGGCGGCAACGGCTCCGTAGGGCTCTCGCAGGTGTACGTCTGCGGCTTCCTCGGATTCATGCGGTTCAGGATAAAGACACCGCTCCCGCAGCCTGCATCGGTTGGTGTTATACCTGATATACCCGATATCAAGTCCTCAAACGAGCTCTTCCGCAATATCGCGGACATAGTCCTCACGAGCGACAACGAAGCTGACGAAGAGACTTCTATGCTCTTCAGTGCCAACACTGCTCCCGGCTACGAGCACAGGGAATACGTCCAGGGCGACCCGCTCAAGCGCATCAACTGGAAGCTCTCCTCCAAGCGGGACAAGCTCATGGTACGTCTTGACGAGGCAGCCTCATCGGTCCAGCCGTCAGTAGTGCTCGACCTCTACCGCAAGAGCGGAGCAGACCTGTCAAAGGCTCTTCCCGACGAAGAAAAGCTGCTGCGCTCAGTGTTCGGACTGCTCACGCTTCTCGTAAAGCAGGGGATAGCCTGCAATTTCATATACCGCGACTCCCGTGGCGAGACCGCCGAGGAGAGCGTGGAGAACCCCGACCAGCCTGCACAGCTCCTGCTGAGGGTGCTCGCTGTGAAGGTGTTATCGGACAAACACACGGAGCTCCTGCGGTCAGATTCCGCGGTAGCCTGCGTCATCGCAACGACCGACGCCGGTGCGGATATCGCCGCGCTGCGTGAACGCTCCGGGAGCCCGGATACTATCACTGTCATCGGTACATCTCCCGCAACGCCGAATACCTCCGGCGCTAAGCTCTGGTATCTTGACGACGACAACGATCTCAAACTGGTATAGATATGAAGGAAACTAACAAAAAGCGTGCCGAAAGGCTCGCCGGCATATTCTTCGACCCGATACTGCTCTACACGACACTTATGGTCATGGCTATAATGCACCACTACCACAGCAGCATGACCTTTGTGTACGGGCTCGTGACGCTCATCGCGGGAGTCGTGCTGTTCAGGCTGTTCGACTTCATGCAGAAGCACAATCTCATCGGCGGCGTCATATATGTGGCAGTATTCGCCGCAGCGATGTGGCTGTCGGGACAGTGTGCGGAGATTGGTCACCTTAACTACCCGCTCTCGTGGATGGTATGGTTCCTGACCCCGCAGGACGCCATGGACTTCAACCTTTGGTACACCTTCTCGGTGTACATCTTCTTCGTGATGTTCATGATGTCCGTCGTGTACTACTTTACCCGAGTGCGCTACAGGCTGTTCATGAACTTCCTGATAGTCATGGTGCCTTTCGAGCTTTACGGTAAGGAATACGAGAAGATGCCCACGCTCTTCATCATACTGATAGCCGTGGGATATATCCTCCTCATGGTGCGCTACAGGACCCTCAACGAGACCGGCGAGATCAGGGTCATAGAGCATACAGAGACATGGAGGACCGTCGCGGCATACGCGATCGTTTTCGCAGTGGCAGCGGCAGTGGTGCCGAAGCCGGAGGTCGAGGCTGACCGAACCTACCTCGAGCAGCTCATCGACGCGGATAAGTACACAGACCGCCTTATAGCGATGCTGAATGTCTTCCGCGACACTACCTCCAACGACAATTTCCGCAATAACAACAGTGAGGTCCCTGTCTATTTTGTCAGCGCACAGGAGCCCCTGAGGCTGAAAACCGCCTCCTACTCCGAGTACAGCCTGACCACTGATTCGTGGACAGCCCGCGACTCCGATTCAAAGTATGTCAGCAGATATACCTCCTACCCGGTGGAGATGTTCCCAGTCGGGAGCGTTCTCGAAGCCGTTTCTGAGGCAGCATACCGCAGCGATGACTTCGCGGAGGAGTATGACATCTCCGACATCGCCGGATTCATTATAGACTATCCCGAGCAGCGTGAGATGACCATACGAGGCGTCTCCTCCGAGGCTCAGTTCGCCCCGGCGCCGCAGTTCGCTGTGTCGCTCGACGATTCCACCTCCGACGAGGAGATAGCCCTGATAAACTCCGGGCTGATCTACTGCACAGACGGTTACTTCAAAAGCACAGACACCTTTACCTTTACATACAGCGCGGACGAGTTCTTCTCGGACCGCGAGAACCGTACTGCGGCTGAGGCACTCTGCCGCGAGGATTACGGGGATATCCTCGAGGACGCGCTTGAAGTCCTCAATGAGGAGTATGATTCCTCTCCCAAAAAGGACAGGGACTACCTCGGAACTCTTTGCAGAGCGCTCGACCGCGATATAAAGTACCGCACCGACTACTCCGACGTCCTCCTGAACTATTACGGCAGCGAGCGCATACGTGCCCTCGCCGAGGAGATAACTCAGGACTGCGGTACCGACTATGAAAAAGCCAAGGCGCTCGAGAGCTGGTTCTATTCGAGCGGCTTCAGCTACGATCCAGCGTATGTCAAGGGCAGCAATGCCAATGCCGAGACCTTTCTCTTTGAGTCAAAGCGCGGTGTCTGCTACGAATACGCAACAGCAATGGTGCTCATGGCGAGGTCTGTAGGCATTCCCGCGCGTTTCTGCGAGGGCTACAACATGAGCCGCGAGTACAAGAACGAGAAGCTCGGCACAAACATGGTCGTCATGGTCGCAGACGCCCACGCCTACCCCGAACTGTATATCAGGGGAGCGGGCTGGATGTCGTTCGAGCCGACTGTAACAGACTATATCCCACAGCAGACCACCGGCACCGCGACGAAGCTCCTCACAAGGGCAGGCGCAGTGATGTTCGCAATGGCAGTCCTGCTGCTGCTCGGCATACTGCTCTATCCGATCATTTCGCACAAGATATTCCTCATGCTCATGCGCCGCAGAGAGCCCGGCAGAGCAGTCCGCTCGGCGATGCACAGACTGTGCAGGCTGTACGGCGTTGAGAGGGGAAACACCTCCCGCGAGGCTGCACAGGCTGTCGCGGCATTCTCGGGAGCGGATATACTCCCGCTCGCAGTCTTGTTCGACAAGGCTGAATACGGCGGCGCCGACCTCACATCAGACGAGAGGGACGCAGCTGTACAGATATACGAAGCGGCTTTCACCGCTTACCGACAGAACAGAAGAAAAAAGAGACGCGCAACAAACTCTGGTGCGCTGACACAGAAATAAAGACGAGCTTTACAGAATGTGTCGGCACGCCGCCATGACAATGATCCGGAGGAAGGACCGGATCAGCATTGGAGGTAATCAAAATGCACAGTATCAGAAAAAGTTTGCTAAGCGTTATCCTTGCACTGCTGACATTCATGGCAGCGCTGACAGGGATATCAACAACGTCGCCCTCTGTCCGCGCCGAGGAGGATTACCACCTCTGGAGCCAGATGGACCCGCGCTGGGGAAATGTACCGATAGGCGGCTCCACCATAGCGAAGTCGGGCTGTCTGGTAACGTCTATCGCGATACTCGCGGTACATTCAGGCGAGAAGGACCCCGAGACATTTAACCCCGGCACATTCGCTAATTCAATGAGTGCACTCGGCGGCTTCACCTCAGGCGGAGCTATCGCGAGCTGGGCAACGATCACTCAGGTGCTGCCTGATGTCCGTGTTGTGGACTACACTCAGTTCAAGAGCTCGGATCAGGCTGGCAAGGCTGCTGAGATCAAGGCACGCATGGACGCGGGCTACTATGTCATCGTCAACGTCAACTGGCACTGGGTATTCGTTGAGGGCGTTGTTGGGAACGACGTCTACATGATCGACCCCGCGAAGGACGACGTGCTCCTGTTCGACGCATACGACAATTCCGGCATACTTGAATACGAGGTCTTCACCGGAAAGAACCCGCCCCCGGCATTCACAGCTCCCGGCTCAGCCGAGGAGACTACAACAACAGTCACCGAAGTAACAACGACTACCACGGCTCCCGTCACAACTGAGCCCGTTACGACTACTACCACAGTTACTGCCGCTCCTGACGACACCTACGAGCTCGGCGAGTATTGCTACACAGGCTTCGAGCCGCTCAGTATCTATGTCTCCGACAGCGAGGACGCAGAGCTGATGGCCGAGCTGCGCAGCGGAAACATCGTCTCTGTGCTCCAGGTCTCTGACGGCAGGGGACTCGTCAAGATAAACGGCGCTCCCGTGTGGATAGACATCACCAAGCTCACTTACACTGGCGCTGAGCCTGTGCTCACCGCCGGCGACATAAACGGCGACGGTTCTATCGACTGCTATGATCTCGCACTGCTCAATGAGTACTTCAAGAGCCTTACATACCTGCCGTACGGAGTTTCCGTACTGCGCAGCTGCGAGATATCCGCTGCCGACATAAACGGCGACGGCGCTGTGAATACAGCAGACGTCATGAGCTATCTGCAGCTCATATGCAAATAAACGGAGGTTCCCCGAATGGAATGGACTGAGGTCAACATCTACACAGCCACGGCAGGGATTGAACTGCTGTGCGCGAAGCTCATGGACATAGGTATCAAGGGCTTCGTCATCAAGGACGCTGAGGATTTCAACGAATTCCTCGGCAATAAGAACGGTCAGTGGGACTACATCGACGAGGATCTGCTCGGTCTCTCCGAGTGCGAGACGACCGTGACCGTCTATCTGCCCGGCAACGAGCAGGGCGCGGATATGCTCGCGTCGATAAGGTCAATGCTTGCCGAAATGAAGGCTTACGACACATCGGGAGAGTACGGCAGGCTCGTCGCAGAGCTTTCAAGCATACGCGAGGAGGACTGGGCAAACAACTGGAAGCAGTATTTCAAGCCGCTGAAGGTAGGCGAGAAGCTCGTCATCAAGCCATCGTGGGAGGAATACGACTCCGACGATGACCGTATAATACTGGAGATAGACCCCGCCTCGAGCTTCGGCACGGGACAGCACCACACGACACGTCTGTGTCTGGAGCTGCTTGAAAAGAGCCTGAGAGCAGGGGACAGGGTGCTCGACATGGGCTGCGGCAGCGGCATACTCTCGATAGGAGCGGTGCTCCTCGGAGCTTCCGGTGCTGTTGCTGTGGACATCGAGGAGAACGCTGCTGCAACTGCACGCGAGAACGCTGCAAAGAACCATATCCCGCCCGAAAAGTACACAGCATATTATGGCAATATCCTCACCGACGCGAAGCTCGCAGACATCATCGACTCTAAGTACGACGTCATCACGGCTAACATCGTCGCGGACGTACTGATCGCGATGAAGGACTATTTCGTCCGCTACCTCAGAGACGGCGGAACACTTATAGTTTCCGGCATCATCGAGGAGCGCATGGACGAGGTAGTGAGCGCGCTCGAGGGAGTGGGCTTCCGCTCGCCCGAGGCTAACGTCAAGGAAGGCTGGGCAGCAGTAAAGCTGACACGGTAACATTATGCAAAGCATATATTTATACAAATCTAAACACACAAGGAGAAATTAACAATGGCGCTTTTCAAGAAAAAAAATCAGCAGACTGACGAGATAAATTCAGTGAAGGATCAGGGCGCGGAGCTCAAGCAGCTCGTACTGAAGGAACTGACGGAGAAATTCCCGAACGGCACGCTCTACGACGACTGCATTATCATGCCGAGAGGCTTCACGATCGACGTTCAGGTCGGTAGATATGAGGAGCGCGATGAAGTCAAGCTCCTTTCTATGATCTACATCGTCAAGCACGACGACTTCGACGAGCCACTCATCGATCCCGTTGACTCGCAGGGCAAGACCTTCGAGGAGGCGGCAAAGATGTCCGTCGAGATATTCTTCGGCGGCGTATGGCACCCACTCGACCAGTCCATAACGAAGAAGAACCCGATCCACATATCGGTCAACTATCTCATGCAGCACTATGATTTTGATATGTACGCTCAGTCGATAGTCCGTATCGGAGTCAAGGACAAGCAGCCCACAATGCTTGTGAACTACATCAAGGCAGAGCTGCCCAAGTACCTCGGCTCGAAGAAGTACTACTGGGTTCGCATATATCTTGCAAAGATGAAGGAAAAGAAGATCATCGAGGTCCGCGTGAACGGCTCAGTCTGCTCAGAGCTTTCCAAGCCGCTCTCTCAGTACATCGACACATGGGAAGAAACGGAGAGCTTCGTGAGCGAGAAGCAGTACGCTATCTTCGTTCAGCGTGAGGACGACCAGTGCCCGTTCAAGAAGGATACAGTAGTTCAGGCAGCGCAGAAGGCTATCGAGATGATGGCAAACATCAATTCCAAAGAGGACTACGATGAGATGACCAAGGCAGTCGAGGAGATAACCGGGGACAAGGATCTTGCAGCAGAGGTACGCATATTTATCCCTGAGATACTGGCGAAGCTTACACTTGGCTACAAGGAGGGCGACAGTCTGTTCCTTCTCGAAGATGACTCGAGCATAGAGTTCAAGAAGACGCAGCTTCGCTCGTACTTCTATATCCAGCAGGCGCTGCTCGAATTTCTCTCGAAGAATCCCCCGGAGGAGCACGTTAAGCGTATCGTGACGAACAGCGTAGCGTTCCGCGAGCTGAGAAAGGCGCACGATAAGGGACATCAGCCCAGCGAGCTGTATGTACCTGGCACGTCCTACAAGATCAACCACGAGGGTTACAAAGTCTGGTAAGGCAGGGACGCCCCCGCGGGCGGACACGTTGCCGCTTGCTGCGCGCACTCACTCTCATTGAGGACGATACTTGTACATCGCATATAGAACATTACTATTAAGGACGACCGGTCATGGTCGTCCTTTGTATTTTATAATGGGATTCCAAAGGGTCAACTGACCCTTTGGCGGGGTGTGGGGCAGCGCCCCACGAGAACCGGAGGGCGCCTCACAAGAGAAGGCGTCCCCTTGTTGCTGCGTCGAATTATCTGCTCTGCGACCGGCGACGGTCGGCGCGTAGCCCGCGAGGTCGGGCAAGGGCGCCCGCCCCTACAAAACGAAAAAAGTCCGGTACTGATCGTACCGGACTTTTTAAAACATTAGTTAACGCTTCTCTTAACGTAAGAAGTGTGGAGGATCTCGTGAGCCTTGTGGCTGCCGGGCTTCTCCAGGTACTCATCGTAGAGTGCCTTAACAGCGGGGTTGTGGTGTGACTGACGGAGCGGCATCGACTTATCGAGGTTGTAGAGCACCTTGGCTCTCTCAGCCCTGATGTCAACGAAGTTTCTTACGCCCATCGGAACCTGAGGCTGACCGCCGCCGTTTACGCAGCCGCCGGGACAAGCCATGATCTCGATGAACTGATAATCTGCCTCGCCGCGCTTTACCTTCTCGAGCACCTCGCGAGCGTTGGACAGTCCGCTTGCAACGCAGACCTTGACGTCCATACCGCCGACATTGTAGGTAGCCTCCTTGATACCCTCAGTACCGCGTACCTCAGGAAGATCAGTTACCTCATTGCCTGTGAGCGTGTAAACAGCAGTACGGAGAGCAGCCTCCATAACGCCGCCTGTAGCGCCGAAGATAACGCCTGCACCTGTGGAGAGACCGAGCGGATCGTCGAACTTCTCCTCGGGGAGAGCATTGAAGTTGATACCAGCGCGCTCGATCATTCTGCCGAGCTCACGGGTAGTGAGTGCGAAATCAACATCGGGAACGCCGGCAGCGCTCTGGTCGGGTCTGCCGATCTCGAACTTCTTAGCAGTACACGGCATGATAGAAACCATAACGATGTTCTTGGGATCAATGCCCATCTTCTCAGCGTAGTATGTCTTAGCTGTAGCACCGAACATCTGCTGAGGCGACTTGCAGGTCGAAAGGTGTGGGATCATCTCGGGGTAGTAGTGCTCGCAGAACTTGATCCAGCCGGGCGAGCAGGAAGTTATCATCGGGAGAACGCCGCCGTTCTGAACTCTGTCGAGGAACTCAGTAGCCTCTTCCATGATAGTGAGGTCAGCGGAGAAGTCGGTGTCGAATACCTTATCGAAGCCGAGTCTGCGGAGAGCCGCAGCCATTCTGCCCTCAGCGTTAGTGCCGATCGGGTTGCCGAAGCACTCAGCAAGACCTGCACGAACAGCAGGAGCTGTCTGAACGAGAACGGTCTTCTCGGGATCAGCGATAGCAGCGAGAACCTCCTTGGTGTAGTCCTTCTCGGAGATAGCTCCAACGGGACATACAGCGATACACTGACCGCAGGATACGCAGCTTGTCTCACCGAGACCCATGTCGAAAGCAGAGCCGATGTAGGTCTTGAAGCCTCTCTCGTTAGCACCGATAACGCCGATACCCTGAGTCTTAGCACATACTGCAACGCAGCGGCGGCAGAGGATACACTTGTTGTTATCGCGGTACATATGAGCAGCGGAATCATCTATCTCGTACTCGTTCTTGACGCCGTCGTAGAGAGAAGCGTCGTCGATACCGTAGTCCTTGCAGAGCTTCTGGAGCTCGCAGTTGCCGCTTCTTACGCAGGAGAGGCACTTTCTGTCGTGATCGGAAAGAATGAGCTCAAGGGTCTTCTTTCTTGCAGCGATTACCTTGGGAGAGCTTGTAAGGATCTCCATGTTGTTGGAGCAGGGATAAACGCACGCAGCAACGAGACGGAAGCCTCTGCCCTCGTTTACCTCAGTAACGCAGATACGGCAGGCGCCGATCTCGTTGATCTCCTTCATATAGCAAAGAGTAGGAATCTCGATACCTGCCATGTGAGCAGCCTCAAGCACGGTAGTGCCGGCAGGTACGGTCATTTCCATACCGTTGATTTTTACTGTTAAATCAGCCATTTCTATTCCTCCGTTTATTTCTTGACGATAGCCTTGAACTTACATGTTGCGATACAAGCGCCGCACTTTACGCACTTGCTCTTGTCGATCTCCATAGCGGCGAGCTTCTTGCCGGGAGCGATGTAATCTGTTCTTGTGATCGCGCCTGCGGGGCACTGCTTAGCGCACATACCGCAGCCGATACAGCTATCCTTTGTGATCTCAAAGCTGAGCAGATCCTTACATACGCCAGCGGGGCACTTCTTGTCCACAACGTGAGCGATGTACTCGTCTCTGAAGCACTTGAGAGTGGAGAGAACAGGGTTCGGAGCAGTCTGACCGAGACCGCAGAGAGAATTGGACTTAACGTGGTAAGCGAGCTCCTCGAGCTTGTCGAGATCCTCGAGAGTACCCTTGCCCTTGGTGATCTTGTCGAGTATCTCCAACATTCTCTTAGTGCCGATACGGCAGGGAGTGCACTTACCGCAGGACTCGTCAACAGTGAACTCGAGGAAGAACTTGGCGATATCTACCATACAGTTGTCCTCGTCCATAACGATGAGTCCGCCGGAGCCCATCATGGAGCCGATGCTGATGAGGTTATCGTAGTCGATCGGGATGTCGAAGTGCTCAGCCGGGATACATCCGCCGGAAGGACCGCCTGTCTGAGCAGCCTTGAACTTCTTGCCGTTCGGGATACCGCCGCCGATCTCCTCGATAACTTCGCGGAGAGTGGTACCCATCGGGATCTCAACGAGACCTGTGTTCTTGATCTTTCCGCCGAGAGCGAATACCTTGGTGCCCTTGGACTTCTCAGTACCCATGGAAGCGAACCACTCAGCGCCGTTGAGGATGATCTGCGGGATATTAGCGTATGTCTCAACGTTGTTGAGGATAGTGGGCTTCTGGAAGAGTCCCTTTTCAGCCGGGAACGGAGGTCTCGGACGGGGCTCACCGCGGTTGCCCTCGATAGAAGTCATAAGAGCAGTCTCCTCGCCGCATACGAAAGCGCCGGCGCCGAGACGGAGGTCAATGTCGAAGCAGAAGTCAGTGCCGAAGATGTTCTTGCCGAGCATACCGGTCTCACGAGCCTGCTTGATAGCGATGTTGAGACGCTCAACAGCGATCGGGTACTCTGCACGAACGTAGATGTAGCCCTGTGTAGCGCCGATAGCGTAGCCGGCGATAGCCATAGCCTCAAGTACAACGTGGGGATCGCCCTCGAGAACGGAACGGTCCATGAATGCGCCCGGGTCACCCTCGTCGGCGTTGCAGCAGACGTACTTCTGGTCAGCGTTGGGAACGATATTCCTTGCAAGCTTCCACTTCATACCAGTCGGGAAGCCGCCACCGCCTCTTCCGCGGAGACCGGAATCGAGGATAGTCTGGATAACGTCCTCGGGAGTCATAGTAGTGAGGACCTTGCCGAGAGCCTCATAGCCCTGACGTCCTATGTATTCGTTGATGTTCTCAGGATTGATAACGCCGCAGTTGCGGAGAGCAACACGGTGCTGCTTCTTGTAGAAGGAAGTATCGTCGAGGGACTTGATAGTGTCGCCGTCAACGGTCTCCTCGTAGAGGAACTCCTTAACGGGGTTACCGCCGATGAGATGCTCGTCCACGATACGCGGGATCTCGTCAACGTTAACGCGCGAATAGAAGGAACCCTCGGGATAAACGATCATGATAGGACCGCGCTCGCAGAGACCGAAGCAGCCGGTCTTGACGATCTGTACCTTTTCGGTCAGACCCTTAGCCTTGAACTCTTCCTCGAGCTTAGCGATGATCTTGGGGGAGCTTGAGGAGGTACATCCAGTACCGCCGCAAACGAGAACGTGCTTTTCGTATTTTGAAGAAGCATTTCCGTGAGTTCTTAAAGCGACCTCACCTTCCATGCTTTCTCTGACAACCTTGAGTTCGTCAAGAGTTTTCATAAGTTAACCTCCTAAAATTAGTCTGTGATCAAGCGTACTTAGCAAGGATCGTGTCGATGTCGTCAACTGTGAGACGTCCGTAAACGTCCTCGTTTACAGTCATAACGGGAGCAAGACCGCAAGCGCCTATGCAGCGGCAGGCATCGAGGGAGAACTTTCCGTCGGGAGTACATTCTCCGCCGCCGATCCCGAGCTTTTCCTGGAGCTTGTCATAGATATCGCCGGAGCCCTTGACGTAGCAGGCAGTACCGAGACATACCGAGATGGTGTATTCGCCCTTCGGATAGAGGGAGAACTGAGCATAGAAGGTAACTACACCGTAGATCTTCTCGAGCGGGATACCGGTATTGTCAGAAATGATCTTCTGTACCTCGATCGGGAGATAGCCGTAGATCTCCTGTGCCTTCTGGAGGATAGGCATAAGAGCGCCCTTATCGGACTTCTTTTCCTCGATAACGCGGAGAAGCTCTGCCTCCTGCTCAGGAGTGCCCTTGAACGGGACTGTAGATTTAGCTGAATTCATTAGATGAACCTCCTTGAACTTTAAATGTGAAAAATGTAACAAAGTGGTTTGCGACAAGATAAATGAGCAGACAAACTAACAAATATCACACCTCACATATCTTGATTAATTATACCATATTTATATAAAAAAATCTATCTATGATTTAAACTAAATACTCTCCAAGTATTTGTGCATTTCAGACAAATTTGAACAAAAATATTTTTCGTTCGCTGTTCATGTTATATATGGCTAACAACCTTAAACTATATGGGATTAATAGGCTTTAAATAGGCGAAGAGCTTAGGAACGCGCCCGCCTCGGGGAGTTGGCGATAACTGGAACAGCCCGCTGGATTCCGGGAAGAAATCTTCGCCATTTCTGACTATATAATTACATCAGAATACAAATTACAAAAAAATTCACTTTTCACATTTCCCATATTTTATTGACATCTCAGCATAATTATTGTACACTAATTTTAAGCTCGTAGGGTTTGCACTGGCTCTTCGGGAAATATGAGAGACCGGCTTTATGCCGGACGGAGGATCACATGAAAAAATTACTGAACAAAGCAGCGGCTGTGGCTGCATCAGCAGTTCTTTCGGTCATGAGCTTAGGTGCTCTGCCGGGACACTGCGAAGCAGACGACACCGCGAACGTGATAACAGTCACGTTCGACTTTGACACCGAGGGCGTTATGACAGAAGATGCAGAAGCACTCGCTCCTATCACGGTAGACGCCGGATCGCCTATCACAGTACCTGAGGGCGAGCTTGAAAGGGATGGCTACGTTTTCCGCGGCTGGACCATTGACGGTATCATCGGCTTCATTGCTGGTGACATCTACACGACCGCCGACAAGGACGTCATTTTCACTCCTGTCTGGTCGGTCTACGACGACACCGTGAGGCACGTCGTACAGTACTATGTCGAGATCGACGGCGAGGAGCAGGACGTTTCCGATATCGGTACGCAGAAGCTCGTTGCCGGTCAGATGACCAAGGTATCCCTTCGTGCTTTCGACCGCGGTGACGCCGTTTCCATTGGCTGGACAGACGGCACTAACGAATTCCGCGGACAAGAGCGCTACATAATGGCCGACCACGACGTCACATTCACTCCCATTTGGAGAATGCGCCGCAATCTCCGCTACTATGCAGGCGACGTTGACCGTATCGTCGGAAAGACGGAAGTGATTCTCGAGCGTATCGAGACTCTCCCGATAGACCTCGCGGACGGCTCGACGTTCAAGCGCAGCGGCTTCAAGCTTGTCGGCTGGACAACAGAGGGCAGCGACGAGGTATTCGCATTCTTCCAGAAATGCATAATGCCCGAGTCAGACATCACCTACACAGCCGTGTGGGAGCCGATCGAGGTCACAGTGATCTTCCGCATGGGGTCCGGTACGAGCGCTGAGAAGATTAAAATGACAGGTCTGACGGATTCCACTATAACCATTCCCGAGCCTACAGTCCAGAAGGATGGCTACGAGTTCGCTGGATGGAAATACAACGACACCCTTTACCAGCCGGGCGACCAGTTCGTTATCCCGACCGGCGTTACAATGGACGCAGTCTACGTCGAGAAGACTGTCACAGACACCACCAATGAGCAAAAGACAGTTTTCGGCGACGCCAACGAGGACGGCGAGGTAAATATGTCTGACGCAGTAGCTATCATGCGCAGTCAGGCTGACCCGGACGAGTTCCCTCTGACCGCACAGGGCAGGAAGAATGCCGACGTCTTCGGCGGCGACGGCGTTACGAATGAAGACGCTCTTACGATACAGAAGTACGAAGCAGGTATCGTAACTGAGCTTCCCGTTTATACCGAGACCTGAGCACTGCGTGACTTGAGTAAACAATAATATTCACAGAAAAAGGGAGCCCCTGAAAAGGGACTCCCTTGATTTGTCGGATAATATCTTATTCCTCAGTCTTTTCCTCGTCAGCTTCCTCAGCAGTTACCTCGGGAGCTGTCTCAGGAGCGGGCTCTTCCTTGTGCTCAGGCACAACAGCCGGCTCGATGTCTGCTTCGGTGATCTCACCGCGCATGAGCTTCTCGAACTCCTCGTTGTCGATCTTCTCGTAGCGGAGGAGGTACTTCGCGAGAAGGTGCATCTTGTCGCTGTTGGAGTTGAGTATCTGTGTGCAGTCCTCATAAGCCTTTTCTATTATCGAGCGGACCTCGTCGTCAATCTGCGCCGCGACAGCCTCGCTGTAATTGCGGGTGTGACCGTAATCCTTGCCGAGGAAGATCTCGTCGCTGTCGGAGCCGTACACAACAGTACCGAGCTTCTTGGAGAAGCCGTAGCGGGTGACCATATTCCTTGCAGTGGAGGTAGCGCGTTCAATGTCGTTGGAAGCGCCGGTTGAGATGTCGTCGATGAATATTTCCTCGGCAACACGACCGCCGAGCAGCATAACGATGCTCTCCCTCATCTGGTTGCGTGAAACGAACCTGTCATCGTTGTCAGGACGTGTAACAGTAAGACCGGCAGCCATACCGCGCTGGATAATGGTGACCTGATGAACCTTGTCCTGCGTGGGGAGGTGATATGCAGCGACCGCGTGACCCGCCTCGTGGTAAGCGGTGACCTTTCGGTCGTGTTCGGTCACCTTGCGGGACTTCTTCTCCGGACCCGCAATGACCTTCATGGTAGCTTCCTCGATATCAGCCTCAGTGATAGCCATTCTGTCTGCTCTTGCAGCGAGCAGAGCGGCTTCGTTGAGGAGATTCTCGAGGTCAGCGCCGGTGAAGCCCTGTGTGGTCTGTGCGATGACCTTGAGGTCAACGTCCGGGCCGAGGGGCTTGTTCTTTGCATGGACGCGGAGTATCTCCTCACGTCCCTTGACGTCGGGGTATCCGACAACTATCTGTCTGTCGAAGCGTCCCGGACGCAGGAGCGCGGGGTCGAGGATATCGCGTCGGTTAGTCGCAGCGATAACGATAACGCTGTCGTTGCCTGTGAAGCCGTCCATTTCGACGAGGAGCTGGTTTAGTGTCTGTTCGCGCTCGTCGTGACCGCCTCCGAGACCCGCACCGCGGTGACGTCCGACAGCGTCGATCTCATCGATGAAGATTATAGCAGGAGCGTGCTTCTTTGCCTGTTCAAAGAGGTCTCTTACTCGCGAAGCGCCCACGCCGACGAACATCTCAACGAAGTCCGAACCGGAGATAGGGAAGAACGGGCAGCCAGCCTCGCCTGCAACAGCTCTCGCGAGCAGTGTTTTACCGGTACCGGGAGGTCCGAGCAGCAGTACGCCCTTCGGCACCTTCGCACCGATCGAAGTATACTTGTTGGGGTGCTTCAGGAAGTCAACTATCTCCTGGAGCTCCTGTTTTTCCTCCTCTGCGCCTGCGACGTCCTCAAAGGTCGCCTTTCTGCCGTTCGCAGCGTTCTTGAGGTTCGCTTTACCGAACGAGGTATACTTACCGCCGCCGCCGCTCTGCTTCATCATGAAGTAGAGGATGAAGATACCGAGTAGCACAGTGAGTATGACAGGTATCAGCGAGTAGAGCCAGGTCCTGTCGGTTATTTTGATGTAGTCCTGCTTCAGCGGCTCATCGGGGTATTTTTCGTTGTAGTTCTGACGATAATCCTCGGTGTCGTCGAGGAAAATGCTCACGTTCGGCACCTCATAAGTGACCTTTTCGTCGCTGTCGCGGAGCTGGTAGGTCAGCTCTCCGGTACCGAGATCGAGCTCGTAGTACTGAACCTCGAAGTTGTCGAAATGACTGATGACCGAGGCGTATTCTGTCCTGTCCGCGCCTGCGGAGAGCCGCGAGCTGATGAAATAGATGCAGAATATCGCGATGATTATCATCATGATATAAGTGAAAACGCCTCTGTTCTTTTTAGGTGTCAAAATATCCACTCCATTCTGTAGTGTGAGCCGATGATCCGCCGTTCAGGCGCAGCTCCATCTCAAACCTCGCGCACATATACCGCGAGCAGCCGCCAGGTCGAACCGTCGGGCGCTACGCGCTGCGCGATACCGATACCCTCCGCGCAGATGAGTCCCTCATCGTCCTCGATGAAGTGCAGCTCTGCGCGCGCAGATACGGGGATCTTTTCATTTATGAGCTTCTTGACTGACGACGTGAACCCGCGTCCCGAAAGACGTATCCGGTCGCCGAATCGCCGGTTCCGCACAGTCGCTCTGCCTCTTATTTTATCATAATCGAGCAGTAAAAATGTTAATTTTCCGTGAACATCTTCAAATTTCTTCAAATCATCACAATTCACGATCTCGCAGACCAGCTCCCGCGACGGGAATAACCGGTTCGCGCCGATCTGCATGGGAACGCTCAGCTCCTGAGGGTCAGCGCTCACTGAAATAGTCCGCAGCTCAATGGAGCCGTTTTCCGCGACAAGATACCTGTCCCCGGCAACGTTCAGCTTGCCGCCGTTCAGCAGCAGAGCGTCCGCAGCTCGGAGCCTGTCGCCGGAGTAGGGGACTGAGCTCCCGCTGAGCAGCCTTGCGATACATCTCTTCCTCACGACCTCCGGAAATGCAGCAAGTCCTTTGAGCTTATCACCGTCCATGCATTCCTCAAGCGCCTTTGTGACGGCTCCATCGATGAAGCTGTCCTCACTTCGCAGTGCGTCTGCCGTTCCGACGGAGGTCTGCACGACCGACGGATTTATCTCCCTCATTAGCGGAATTATGCGGTGCCGTATCATGTTGCGTGTGTAGTCGTCGGAGAGATTGGTGCTGTCCGTGACGTAGCCCTGCCCGCGCTCCGCGAGAAAAGCCTCTATCTCCTCCCGAGTGACCGTCAGCAGGGGACGGACTATATTCCCGCGCACAGGCGGTATCCCAGCGAGACCTTTCAGAGCCGTACCTCGTCCGAGGTTGAGGATCATTGTCTCGAGGTTGTCGTTGGCATTGTGAGCAGTCGCGACCTTCTTCCCCGCGGAATTGTCCGCGAAAGCCTGGTATCGCAGCCGCCTCGCAGCGTCCTCCGTGGACAGCGAATGCTCAGCCGCATAGCCGGAAACATCGCATGACACCGCAGTGAACGGCACATTCAGCCGCTCACACAGCTCACGGCAGAACTCCTCATCGCGGTCGCTCTCGCTGCCGCGCAGATTGTGATTGACGTGCAGCGCACTGACTGTTATACCGAGCTCGGCGCTCAGCTCATTCAGCGCGAGGAGCAGACAAACGCTGTCCGCGCCGCCCGAAAGCCCGCACACGACTCTGTCGCCCTCCGAAAGGAGTCCGCAGCGCCTGATATGACCGAGAATCTTCTGAAGCATGATCAGCCCTCCGGGGCGTCGCTGTAGTCCGGGTTGGTGAAGCGTGTGTACTGTCCGTTCCAGACGAGCTCGACGGAGCCTGTCTCACCGTGACGGTTCTTCGCGACGATACACTCGGAAATGTTCTGCCGCTGGCTCTCCTTGTTGTAGTAGGCGTCGCGGTAGAGGAACAGCACTATGTCGGCGTCCTGCTCGATAGATCCCGATTCACGCAGATCTGAGAGCATAGGACGCTTGTCGGTACGGCTCTCCACTGCACGCGAGAGCTGCGAGAGCAGTATCACTGGGACGTTCAGCTCCTTCGCCATGACCTTGAGCTGACGTGTTATCTCTGAGATGACGACCACTCGGTTGTCCGAGCGTGAGGTCGATTCCATGAGCTGGAGGTAGTCGATGATGACGAGCCCGAGGTTCTTCACTCTGCGGAGCTTTGCCTTCATCTGCTGGACGGTCATGCCGGCGGTATCGTCGATATACAGCGGTATCGTACTGAGGTAGCCGGCGGACGTCGCGAGCTTCACCCAGTCGTCGCCGTTGATACGTCCGTTGCGGAGCGTGTTCGAGTCGACGAGCGCCTCTGTTGAGAGTATCCTCGTCGCGAGCTGCTCCTTGGACATTTCGAGGTTGAACGTCACGACGTCCTTTTCGGCGCGTCTTGCGACGTTCACAGCAATATTCATCGCGAACGACGTCTTTCCCATACCTGGACGCGCCGCGATTATGATGAGGTCGGACTTGTTTAGACCGGAGATTATGCTGTCGAGCAGCGTGAATCCCGTCCTTGCGCCGACGTATTTTTCCTTGTCCGGACCGGATATCTTACCCAGCCTGTCGTATGCTTCCGCGATAGCCTCGGAGAGCGGCACGAGCCCGCGGACGTCGCGTCCCTGACGGATATCATAGATGCGCTGCTCAGCAGCATCGAGAAGAAGCTGTGCGTCATGTTCGCCAGCCTGTATCTCCTCGAGGATAGTTCGCGCGGTGTAGCCGAGACTGCGTATGAAGTACTTATCCGCGACTATCTTGCAGTAGCTCTCGATATTCGACGTTGTCGGCAGCATATTGCCAATCTCAGCGAGATAGCGTCTTCCCTCGGCTGCGGACTCGAAGATATGCATTTTTTCAGCCTCGTTCAGCACCGTGATTATGTCCACAGGCTGCCCGGTCGAGAACATACGCAGGATTATGCCGTATATCGCCTTGTGCTGCTCGCTGTAGAAATACTCCGGCTTTATCTTCTCGATAACAGTCGAGAGCACGCCCGGATCCGCGATAACAGCTCCGATAACGGACTGCTCCGCCTCGATGCTGTGCGGCAGCTCTCGGGCGGAGACAACAAGATCTTTTTCGTCCATTATTTCACCTTACGCCTCAGTGACCTCGACGTCGATAGTCTCGGAGATACCGTTGTAGAGCTTTGCTGTAGCGGTATACGAGCCGAAATTCTTGATGTCGGAGCTGAGGGATATCTTTTTCTTGTCGAGCTTCACTCCGAGCTGCTCCGCGATAGCGTCAGCGACGTTCCCGGCAGTGACAGAGCCGAAGAGACGGTCGTTCGAGCCGGCTTTCGCCTTGATAACGACCTTTTTCCCCTTGAGCTTCTCAGCAGCCTCCTTAGCGGCGGCGATCTCGAGGTCTATCTTATGCTGTGCGGAAGCCTTCTGACCCGCCAGCTTGCTCATATTCTCTGCGTTCGCTTCAACAGCGAGCCCCTTCTTGATGAGCATATTCCTTGCGTAACCGTCTGCGACGTCCTTGACCTCGCCCTTCTTGCCTGAGCCCTTGACGTCCTGTAAAAAGATCACCTTCATATATATTATCCTTTCATTATGTAGTCTTATTCATTCGAGATGTGAGCGTCTATGACACGGATGAGCGCTTCAGCCGCATCGTGGATAGATCCGCCCTCTATCTGAGTTGCAGCCATAGTCTGATGACCGCCTCCGCCGAGCTGCTCCATGATGACCTGAACGTTCATCGCGCCGAGCGAGCGTGCGGAGATATTGACCGTATTCCCGGTCTTGTAGAGCACGAAAGCCGCATCAACGTCGGTGATGCCGAGGAGCTCGTCTGCCGCCTGCGGAGCCACGAGACGAATGTCGTCGGACTTGAAGTCCGCGACGGCGATCGCGCATTTCTGATGTATCTTTGCAGACGCGACTATCTGTGTCCTGCGTCTGTAGGAGTCTATCGAATTCGAGAACAGCAGCTTTACTGCTATCGTATCCGCGCCGAGCTTTTTCAGGAAAGCCGCAGCCTCGAACGTGCGGGAGCCGGTTCGCATCACGAAGTTTTTCGTGTCGAGCATTATTCCCGCGAGGAGCGCGTCTGCGCAGCAGTCCGGTATCTTGGAATCCGGCGGGAAGCGGAAGTACTGTATCAGCTCAGTTACCATTTCCGAAGCTGACGAAGCGTAGGGCTCGTGGTGGAAGAGCACAGCATTGTCGATGAAGTTGACAGTCTTCCTGTGGTGGTCGATGACGACTACCTGTTTAGCCTTGTCATAGAGCGCGCGGCTCTCGAGGAAGTCCTTGTTGTGGGTGTCAGCGACTATCAGGAGATCGTTCTCAGTTATAGCCGATTCAGCGGCGCCGGGAGAGATGAAAAGCTCGCTCTCGACCTGCTGCTCGACCACATCTATCAGGTGCGAAGCAAGGTTTTTCGCCCGGTCAACAGCAATGAAGGCCTCCTTGCCGAGCAGCTGTATCGCTGCTGCCATACCGCACGAAGCTCCCACAGAATCGAGGTCGCCGAAGCGGTGCCCCATGATGAACACTCTTCCGGAGCTCAGCACGAGATCCTGCAATGCGTTCGCGATAGTGCGGGTCTTGGAGCGTGAGCGCTTCTCAACGCCCGTTGAAACGCCCCCGAAGAACCTGTACCCGGTGTCAGTCTTGACGACAGCCTGATCTCCGCCGCGTCCGAGCGCCATATCGAGACACTGCCGCGCAAGGCGTTCGCTCTCCGCGAGGGTCTCCGCGCCCAGTCCGACTCCGATAGAGAAGGTCAGGGGGTGGTTGCCGTTTATCTTTATCGCGCGGGCTTCCTCAAGAATGTGGAATTTCCCCGCGATGATACTGTCGATGTGGCGGTTCTCGAGCACCGCATAGAAGGTGTTCGAGGAGGTCTTCTTGATGAAGCCGTTGGTGCCGTTCATGAATTTCTCGATGAGGCGCTCAGTCTCAACGGAAGCCTGCGCCTTTTCGGACTCCTTCGCGTTCTGCATGATGTCGTCGTAATTGTCGATAGTGATGACCACGACGTTCGGACGTGCGGCGTCTGAGCTCTTTTTCAGGAGGTAGTACTGCGTCTCGTCGTGGAAGTACAGGACGAGGAATGAGATATCGTTCTTCGCGAATCTCTCAGCAGTGACGCGGTAAACAGCGCCGTTCACCGAGCAGTACGAGAACCCGTTGTTCACGACACCGTCGATGTCAAGGTTGACTATGCCGCAGAGGTCGTAACCGAAAAGATCCTGCCCGAGGCTAATTTTCTCGATGAAGATCTGGTTGTACCACACGCACTGTCTGTCCTCGCCGAGAACAGCGACAGGAGCGGGGAGGGAGTTCATATACTCTGCGGCAGAGCTTTCGAGGTGACTGTTCATGCGCGAGATATGGCGTATGGAGTTGCGCGAATAGAGCAGTGCAGCGATGAGAGAGGCAATGAACAGCGCGGCTGAGACCGCAAGGAATGCAAGACCTGTGTGCGGGCTTGCCGTCATGAGGAGCGCAGAAGCGCTCGCGGACGTGATTATAAGCAGCGTCAGGATAATGTAGAACGCCGCCGGAAATCTGGTCTTCACCTTTCAGCTCCTTTCAGCTGGTATCAGCGAATTATTATGTCTCCATTATTATAGGCAGTATCATCGGGCTGCGCTTGGTCTTCTGGTAGATGTAATCAGAGAGCGCGTCGCGCATCTTACCCTTGAGCGTGTTCCACTCGCGCAGCTCTGCATACGAGCAGTTCGCGAGGGTGCTGCTGAGGAGCTGTTTTGCCTCGTCCATGAGCTCCTCGGACTCACGCACATACACGAATCCGCGGGAGATGATGTCCGGACCGGCAACTATCTCGTTGGTGCTCTTCTCGATACCGATAACGATTATGATAAGACCGTCCTGTGCGAGGTGCTTTCTGTCGCGGAGGACTATCGAGCCAACATCGCCCACGCCGAGACCGTCCACGAGTATGCGTCCGGACGGCACCTGTGATACGACGCTCATGCGCGTACCGTCGGTCTCGATGACGTTTCCTATCTCAGCGATTATGACGTTCTCCTTGGGCATACCCATCTGGTATGCGAGGGTAGCGTGCTTCTTGAGGTGCTTGTACTCACCGTGCACCGGAATGAAGAATTTCGGCTTGGTGAGCGCCTGCATGAGCTTGAGCTCCTCCTGACAGGCGTGTCCGGAAACGTGTACCTCATACATCGCCTCGTATACGACCTCCGCGCCGGACTTCATGAGCTCGTTCACCACGCGGGTGACGTACTTCTCGTTGCCGGGGATAGGGGTAGCTGAGATGATGATGAAGTCCATAGGCGTGATGTTGACCTTTTTGTGGTCATTCATCGCCATTCTTGTGAGCGCGGACATCGGCTCACCCTGGCTTCCGGTAGTGATGAGGACGATACGCTCGTTCTCATAGCGGTTCATGAGCTCTATGTCGATGATGACGCCGTCAGGCACATCGAGGTAGCCGAGCTCTATCGCCGTATTTATGACGTTTATCATGCTGCGCCCGAAAACCGCTACCTTACGTCCGTAGCGCACCGCGCAGTTAATTATCTGCTGTACTCTGTGTATGTTCGAGGAGAAGGTCGCGATGATGATACGCTTGCCCTCGCCCATTTTGAACAGTCTGTCGAATGATTCGCCGACAGTGCGCTCGGAGTGGGTATAGCCCGCACGCTCAGCGTTTGTGGAATCGGCCATAAGCGCGAGCACTCCGCGGCTGCCGAGCTCACCGAAGCGGGCGAGGTCGATTATCTTGCCGTCGATAGGGGAGTAGTCCACCTTGAAGTCGCCGGTATGCACTATAACTCCCGCGGGAGTGTGGATAGCCATTCCGACAGAATCCGGTATGGAGTGGTTGACCTTTATGAATTCAACCGCCATGCAGCCCATCTTTACGGTCTTTTTCGGCTCAACGACATTGAGCTGGACCTTGCCGAACAGTCCCTGCTCGCGGAGCTTTCCCTCGATGAGACCTATAGTCAGTCTCGTCGCATAGACGGGGACATTCACCTTCTTCAGGAAGTATGCAAGACCGCCGATGTGATCCTCGTGACCGTGTGTGATGACGATACCGCGTACCTTTTCGCGGTTTCGCTCAACGTAGGTAAAATCGGGGATAACTATATCAACGCCGGGCATATCAGCGTCCGGGAAGGCAAGTCCGCAGTCGAGTATGAACATATCGTTCGAGCACTCGAAGACGGTCATGTTCTTGCCGATCTCGTTGAGACCGCCGAGCGGGATGATGCGCACGGGAGTCTTCCGCGGCTCCTTGACCTGTCTGGAACGGGTCTTCTTCGCAGGAGCAGCAGGTGTGTTCATCTCAGCAGTCACCTGAGCCTCAGCGGGAGCAGCGGCGGGCTTTTTTCTGGGACGCCTTTTGGCTCCGGTCTGAGGGCTTTTCGGGGCTGTCTGGCGCGGCTTTTTTGTTTTTTCGTTCACTATGTGACCTCACTTTCAGTATTGCGGAGAGCGCGGCAAAACGGACGCCGTGCGCTCACAGGGGTATGTAGGTATGGCTGCCGGGAAAATAAGTCAGACTATCCAGCACTTGAGGTGAGGATGTTCAAAGATCATGGATCCCGGTCATTATTTGAGGAACAGACGCCCCACGGCAGTCCTCCTCATATCATTAACGGCGTCTTCGCACCGGTAAAGCCAGTAACACGCCATGCAGCGATTTTCCGCGGCAGGGCATAAATATACACAATATTATTATACTGAAAACGGGCGCTGATGTCAATAGAAAAACGCCCGTTTTACCATTATTATGAAAAATTTACGGAAATCTTTCCGGCTCACGGGAACATTCTGCGTATTTTTTCCGTCCACTCCGCGCAGAGCTCCGAGGCAGTCTCAGCCGAGAACGACTGTGCCGCGAGGGTAATACGGTCCCTGCCGCTTCGCGTGAGCCTTATCCTGCCGGTCTGAGTCCGGAATTCCTCCCCGCACGGGACCTTCCCCGCACTTCCCACGACTACCTCCCGCCGGATAGTCGCAGCCTGCGGCAGATCGCGAAGTATTGCGTTGAATCGTTGCATATCGGCGGTTAGCTGCACACACATGAACAGCGGATCAGCGAGTGCGCGCTGCCGGACAGCTTCCTCAGGGATATCGCCGAAAATGTCGAATCTCGGGGCTTTCTGACCGGGGGCGAGCTCGTCCGCAGCATAGTGGAGCCCTTCGGGAAGATACATTACCTCACCGGACAGCGATAAAAGCCGTGAATACGCCATTATCAGGCGTTCGTGGGAGATGAATCCGTGCAGCGCCGAGTAAGCATTCACGCGGCTGCCGCTGTCTGACACCTGAAACACAAGGTCATCACCGCCCGTGAAAAATTCGCCCCAGAGCGACCGCACAGCCTGATCCCCGCAGCTAACTCCAGCCTGAACAGGCTTGAAGCTGTCTTTCAGACTGTCGGCGAGGTTGTTGACGTAGATGTCGCGGAACGAGCTTATCGTCGACATCTTCCCGCATTTTTTCGCAGCATGAGCGGGCTTGCCGTTCATCAGCGCTGTCATCTCAGCAGCCCCCATAGTGAAGCCGTTCCCTCGGAATACAGCCATTTTTACGTTGCTCGCGACGTATATCCCGCAGTCCGCACCGAGCGGCTTCAGCGCGAACCGAAATGACGGCATATCGGTGTTCTCGCAGACGTAGACGTCCTGCCCGCCCTCTGCGATGCCGCTGCACAGCGCGTAAAGCAGGTGTGTATTCGAGAATCCCGCGCAGCCGACGCTTATACGCCGGAACTGTCCCGCGAGGACTCTTCCGAAGTTCGCAGCACCAGCCGCTCCGAGTGTCGCCCCCGGACGCACCTCGCACCCTCCCGCACGAAAGCTGAATGTCGGATTTTCGCCAATATATCCCATTTTCTTCCACTTCCTTGAATAGGTTTCCTGATTATTCTTGACCTCAGGGAGCGGGTTTATTCACACGCCGGCACAGAAAGATCAGCCCCGCAAGGTTCGGGAGCGCCATGAGTGCGTTGGAAATATCCGAGACCGCCCAGACAGTCCTCATTGTCAGTACTGCACCCAGTGCCGAAAACACAGCAAAAACAACCGCGAGCACTATCCCTCCGGGACGCCCCGTGAGGTACCGGAACGCCGCTTCACCGCAGTAGTACCACCCAATGATCGTGCAGAACGCAAAAACGCTCATCTCGATTGAAATAAAGCCGTTCGTCAGCCCTCCGAGAACGGGACTCAGCGCACCGCTCACACTCATGTCCGGCGACCCGCACAGCAGCGCGAGTGCGGTCAGCGTGCAGCATATCATCGTGTCAAAAAACACCTCGAACATCGCCCACATTCCCTGCAATTCGGGGCGGTCGCTCTCTGCTGCGCTGTGAAGTATAGGGGAGCTGCCGAGTCCGGCTTCGTTGGAAAAGATACCGCGCCTTACACCTACTGAAACTGCCTGTTTTACAGCGAATCCTGCTGCTCCGCCTGCCGCCTGCCTCAGACCGAAAGCTCCCGCGAATATATCCCGGAACGCTGCGGGAACTCTCTCTCTGTGCATGACGAGCACCGCAATGCACGCAGCCGCGTAGAGAGCAGCCGCTGCCGGGAGAAGTGCCTGAGCCGCCGCAGCTATTCGCTTTGCGCCGCCGCTGACCACCGCGAATATCACAACTGCCGCAGCTATAGCGATCACCGGTCTTGACACCGCACTTCTCATGCTGTCCGTGACCGCACTTATCTGCACTGCCCCGCCCATTCCGAAAGCCGCACACAGGCAAGACACCGCAAACGCTCCCGCAAGCAGACCTCCCCCAGGGAGCCCGTTCAGATACGCCATAGGACCGTGCAGCTCGCTGTCACTGAACTGGACGGACAGACTGTTTTCCGCGTAAACTAGCGCCATTCCGAAGAACGCCGAGACCCACATCCAGAACACTGCGCCCGAACCTCCGACCGCGAGTGCAGCCGCAACTCCGGTGATATTTCCCGTACCCATAGCCGCACCGAGGGACATACAGACTGTCCGGAACTGTGATATACCACCGTTTTTGTGCTTCCTTCCACGCTGTCGCCATAGGAACGGAAAAAGCTTAAGCTGCACCCCGCGCAGCCGCACTGTATACATTATTCCTGCGCCGAGCAGCAGCCCGACAAGTCCCCAGCCCCAGACCATATCCCTTGTTTTTTCAAAAAAATCGTTCATATTCCCTCCGAGTTCATAAAATATGGTATACTTTATTCCGAAAATGTGTTATAATATTCATATTGCAGCATGAAAGGAGGCGCCCGATGAAGACTTATGAGCCGGACAGAAACGGTCTGATGACACTCAGGATACTCATAACACTGGCTTCGGCAGCACTTATAGTCCTTGCTCGGGTGTTTATCCCGTGGAGGCTGACCGTCATCATACTCGGTGCAGTTATAGCGAGCACAGCGCTGTTCCTCATGCTGATCTATCTGCCGGTGTATTTTTCGTCTATCACCTACACCATCACCGATTCCGAGATAATCCGCAAGACCGGAGTACTGATTAAGTTCAGGCAGTCCGTCCGCTTTTCGTCGATACAGTACACGACTGTCGTGAGCACGCCGCTCGCGCAGTATACCGGCTTCAACTTCATCATATTCTTCGTCTACGGCGGACAGTTCAGACTTCTCTTCCTTAGTCAGAAGGACGCGAAGGAGATACTGGACATCTCCCGCACATTCGCCGGCAGGGAGGTGTGACGCACTATGTACCATGAACACCCCCTGAGGATACTGCGTTACTCCGCGAAGAACATCTGGCTGCTGATATTCCCGCTCATACGAGGTCTGAATGCATTTTTGCAGGATGCCAACCGATTTGTGAGCTGGGTGCGTGGCGCATGGTTCGATATCGCTATACTCGGCGCTATCCTCATTTTCGGACTTATCCGCTGGTACTGCTCCCGCATAAAGCTGACCGAGGACTCGATAGTACACTTCGACGGCGTTATCGTCAGACTTCGCACGGATATGCCCTATAAGAATCTCAGCACTGTCACCGCCGAGAGACCCTTTTACCTCCTCCCTATGAGAGGAGTCCGCATGAAGTGCGACACGAGCGCCGGCATTTTCAATTCCACCGACATGAAGCTCCTTGTCAGCGAGAAGGTCTGTGCGGAGATAATGAAGCACGTTCCCGACATCAACGCAAAACATCAGATAAACGGTCTACCGAAGCCGAATCTCCTTTCGGTGATACTCTTCTCGATATTCTTTTCGAGCGGTTTTTCGGGGACAGTATATATCGTAGCGCTAATGTTCAAGGGCGGCGACATCGCCCGCGAGATGATAACAGCCTCCATAAACCGCATAACCGAGGAGACCACCAAGCACATGGGCAGGCTCATCATGAAGATACCCGGAGCCGTTATCGGCGTGGGAGTGTTCTTCATCGCGGCATGGACGCTCTCCTTCCTCGTCAATATACTGAGGTATGCGCGGTTCGGGTTCGAGTGTGACCCTTCCTGCATGAAGATACGCTGCGGCATCTTCCACCGCCGCGAGTACCGAATATCCACCTCGCACATAAACTACGCCGATATGCGCCAGAACCTCATAATGAAGCTGCTCGGCGCAGTCACCGTAAACATAAGCTGTGCTGGATACGGTTCCAACAAGCGCCATCTTCCTGTCCTTCTCCCGATAAAGCGTGAGAAGACCATCGGCATGGAACTCAAAAAAACGGGCATATACAAGGTCGCTCCTAACCAGTTCCGCCCCGCGCTGACCGGCTGGCTGAACTACGTTTATATCCCGATATGGGTGCTGGCACTGCTGTTGCCGGCGCACAGGATGATATCCTACGTCATGCCTCAGTTCTACGACCTTTCGAGCTTCTTTGCGCTGATGTTCTCGATACCGGCAGTGTGGACCTTCTTCGTGAAATGCGCAGCCTTCTCAACGAGCGGAGTAGCTATCTGCGACGACGTCATAATCATACGCTGCTGCAAGTTCACGAGCTTCCATACCGTGACAGCCGCCCGCAGCAAGCTCGTAAAGATAGAGCTTGAGCAGACCGTCTTCCAGAAGATCGGCAGACGCTGCACTATCAGCTTCTGGTTCGAGGGCGAGGAGCACAGGAAGTTCCGAGTAAAGGGACTGCATTCGCGCGACGTCAACAAGATAGCCGAGGCGCTCGATTACGACGTAAATACGCTGATATGATGTTTTTTCTTGACAACGCAGGAAAAATCGTATATAATCATATGAGTGAGCAGACTATGCGGCAGCGGGAACGCTTTAGTTCATGAGGAAAGTCCGGGCATCACAGAGCAGGGTAGCTGCTAACGGCAGCCGAGGGCGACCTTAGGGCAAGTGCAACAGAGAGATACTGCCTCCGCTTGCGGAGGTGATGGTGGAAAGGCGGGGTAAGAGCCCACCAGAGTGCGGGAGACCGTACTGCTATGTAAACCCTATCCGATGCAACGTCTATTGGTACGTTATATCTTAACGTCTGCTCGGCGGATATAGCGTAATGACGGCTTGAGCCTGCCGGCAACGGCAGGAGTAGATAAATTGCCGCACACGACAGAACCCGGCTTATCGGTCTGGTCACAGTAAAGGACTCCTCGGAGTCCTTTTTCTTTTCAAAAAATGTAAGATTGTAACATTACTGTAAGATTGGCGTGCTAAGATATAGTCACAGTAAAGAAAACGGAGGTCAACATCATGGAAAACAACATCATATTGAAGGCAGAACACCTTACTAAAAAATACGGCAGCGGCGACAACGCTGTCCTCGCACTCGACGACGTCTCCCTCGAGGTGCGCCGCGGTGAATTCGTCGCAGTGACAGGGGAGAGCGGCAGCGGCAAGACCACCCTCCTGAACGTCATCGGCTCACTCGACCTGCCGACGTCCGGAAGCATACTCTTCAACGGCAACGACCTTACGAAGATGAACGACAACCAGCTCTCTGCCTACAGACGCAAGTCCACGGGCTTCATCTTCCAGAACTACAACCTTATCCCCGTGCTGAACACCGAGGAGAACATCGTGCTCCCGCTCAATCTCGACAACACCGACCCCGACATGGACTACCTCGAGGAGCTGATGAAGCTGACAGGACTGCTCGAAAAGCGCCGAAGCTTCCCCCACGAGCTTTCCGGCGGACAGCAGCAGAGGGTTTCTTTTGCCCGCGCCCTTATACACAAGCCCGACATCATTTTCGCCGACGAGCCCACCGGCAACCTCGATTCCCGCAACAGCCGCGAGATAATCTCTATCCTCAAGGGCTCGATAAAGAAGTACAACCAGACCCTTGTCCTCATCACACACGACCCGACTATCGCGTCGCAGGCGGACACTATCTACCGCATGACCGACGGCAAACTCACCGAAAGTGAGGGGACGCTCAGATGAAGCACCTTGTATCATTATCGCTCAAATATGTCCGCCGCCAGAAGCTGCGCAGCCTGCTGATGTTCCTGTGCATAACGCTGTCGGTGTTCGTGCTGAATACATTCATCGTCTATTCCACGAGCTTTGTCCGCACTGTCTACAACGAGGCGGTCCACGAGCGCGGCGCGTGGGAGGTCGAGGCAGCGGGTCTCTTCAATGAGTGCAATAACGGTGCAGCCAGGAATGTTTCATCATTCGAGGAAGCCGTACTCATGGCAGAGCACCACCTCGCAGTGAAGGATCTTTACTGTCTTAAAAGACCCTTCAGTCATATTTCCGCAGAACGTGACGAAGATGGCTGGCAGGGCTTCTATGAGCTCACGTTCGACAACGGTACGACCCTCAGGACACTCTCGGCAAGTCAGGCGAAGACTATGGGAAACATATCTATTGTCGGGGAGATCGTCCCGGATTACCTCTCGGGAGATATCCCCGCGGATTCTGCCATAGTACCGAATTGGTTCAGTGATCTCGGCTACAAGGAGGGCGACACGCTTACCTTCACGATCACCCCTATGTGCGGACAGATAAACGAGAACGGCGAGAACGTCAGGGCAGTCCGCGAGGAGATAGCGCGTCTTAATGCTGAGAGCACGACCGAATACAGATATGTGAGGGACGACTATACCGGCGAGGAGGTCCCGTACAGTAACGTCGATGCAGTATATGAATACTCCCTGCTTAGCTATCTTACCGATTTCGGCAATTACGGCTATATGGATCTTGAACTCACTGATATCCAGTACGGTGAGCCTATGGAGATATCCCTTAAAATAGCTGGATTCGAGCCCTATGACGCTGATATCATGCTGCCTTACCTCGGACTGATAACGTCAATGGATTCGCCCATAGACTTTTCCAAACTCGACCCGACCGTGAACGGAAGACGCTTCGGCGACGTTGACAGCTACGATTATGTCTACATGATAATGAACCCCAACCGCCTCATTGACGACGATATGGCTATGCTCCTTGAGGATATGGGCTTCGAGAGCGAGACCGCCTATGAGGAGGCGGTCAACAACGAGCAGATAACGCTGAACGGCTTCGTGAATACGGTCGGACTGCGCTCGGTCAGCAAGATAGGCGACTACAGCATATACATCGCAGCGTATCTCATACTCGCGCTCATCGTATGGCTCATGGCACGCTTTGTCATCGACAACGCATTTGAGATCTCCGTTCAGGAGCGCAGCTCACAGTTCGCAGCGCTGCGCATCATGGGAGCCTCCCGCGGACAGCTCACAGCGCTCGTGCTGTCGGAGGGCTTGTTCTACTGCCTGACAGCAGTCCCGATAGGCGTTGTAGCCTCAATGCTGATGTGCCGCTCGGTATTCAACTCGTTCAAGGCGTCAGGCTTCCGCAGCTGTGAGTTCCACGCCAGCCCGCTCGCGACAGTCATCGGCATACTCCTCTGTATCGCGGGGATAATCATTTCCTCCTACACCTCAGCGATGTGGGCATCGCGCAAGCTGTCCCCGGCGGAGGTCCTCAGCTACGGCAAGCCGAAGAGTACGAAAAAGCACATTTTCAGCCGCCGAGAGAAGCCTGCGAAGCAGAAAAAGTCCCACCTAAAATCCGGCTCGAAGTCGTTTATGGTGCGCTATACCTTCAAGAACATCTTCCGCACGAAGAAGCGCTTCCTCATATCAACAGTTGCAATGGCGCTCGGCGTCATCATGTTTACCTTCTGTGTGCAGCTTGCGCTGTTCCTCCGCAAGGATTTAACTCATGAACTCAAAAAGACAGAGGGCTATGACTTCTACATCTACAGCTACGATACCGACATGGACGACGTCATCACCCAGCTTGAGAACAGTCCGAATTTCTGCGACGTAGAGGTCGGGCTAAGCACTTCTCTCGATTTCAGAGACCGCGATTCCCGCGAGAAGCTCGAAGCGCTGCCATGTAAATCCCTTACTGAGGAATTCAGCAGCATTTCCGACATCTGTATCGGCTTGAGCAGTGTCCGCCGCCAGACCTATGAGTCTGAGGGCTTAGAGCAGCTTCTCGGCATGACCTACGAAGAGTTCCAGCAGACCGACTGCCTCTACCTCCGTCAGCGTATCATCTACTTCAACGAAGAGATCGACGCGGACGGCAACAATATCCCGCAGGAGGACAGCCCCGAGCGCTTCGTACCCATGTCCGACCTCGGGCTTGGCGACACGCTCGAGCTTGAATGCGAGCGGCTCAGTGAGCCGGTAAAGCTCGGTGGAGTTCTGTATTCCGGCACGTGGACGACGTTCTTCGCGTCGGACGCATATATCCGCAGACTCATCTCCGAGTCCTCCCCGACGCTCAGCAGCTCGATTGACCTTACCCTTTCCGTGACCGATACCCAGCACTACGACGCAGCTCTCGCGGAGCTCAACAAGATCGGCAGCAGCGGCAGTATCGAGGTCTGCGACGAATACATGGGACACACAGGACTGCGCAGCTTCATCAAAACGATGATAAAGGTCATGCTCACGTTCATGCTGTCGGTATGGCTGACGGGCATATTCTCTATGATGAACACACTGAACACGAGCGTCCTCAATCGCAGCGGTGAGCTCCTGATGATGAGGTCAGTCGGCATGACCAAGAAGCAGCTTTACGGCAACGTCATACTCGAAAGCGTGCTGTTTGCGGCGTTCTCGGCGCTGATAGGCACGGCAGTAAGTATGCTCGGATTCTACGCGCTCGTCAGGTACGCCTCTGATTTCCAGGATTTCCACTATTCCGGACTTGCGATAACTACCATGGCCGCGAGCTTCGCAGTGAACGTCATAATCTCACTTTTCGCAGCGATACCCGGCATACGCACCCTTACCCGCTCGATAAATCAGCATATATCCTGAGAACAGGTATCAGGTCTCAGGTGTCAGGAGTTTTAGCATATGCAGCTCTGCAAAAAACTTCGGCAGATTATTGACAAACCCATAAAAATATGCTATAATCAGTGAGCAATAGGGATACGTCCCCGACAGTTCGTTTGCGCCATCCTGTCGTAAAACAAAACCAGGGCAATCGTAATGATACGGTAGCGTCTGTCTGAATGGGCAGACGCTTTCTTTTTTGAGGTGAGATATGTACAGTCTAAAAACGAGGGCAGCGTTCGACAGCGCCCATTTTCTTGCCGGCTACAACGGAAAATGTGCGAATATCCACGGTCACCGCTGGGAGCTGGAGGTCTGCGTTTCCTCCGGCACCTTGCAGCAGACTGGCGAGAAGCGCGGCATGGTTATAGACTTTGGCGACCTTAAGCACGCAGTCCGCGAGCTCGCTGACAGCTTCGACCACGCTCTGATATACGAATCCGGCTCGCTGAAAGAAAAGACTCTTGCAGCGCTCCGTGAGGAGGGCTTCCGCATGATAGAGGTGGATTTCCGTCCGACCGCCGAGAACTTCGCGCGGTATTTCCACGAAACGCTCACAGCGCAGGGACTTCCCGTGACGTCAGTCACAGTCTGGGAAACTCCCGAGAACTGCGCGGTCTATGAGGAGGAGAAAAATGCCTGAGGTCATCGAGAGATTCGTCAGCATAAACGGCGAGGGCGCCCATGTGGGTGAGCTTGCGGCGTTTATTAGGTTCAAGGGCTGCAATCTCAGCTGCTCCTACTGCGATACCCGCTACGCCAATGCAACCGACGCACCCTGCGTGCAGACCTCTGTGCAGGAGCTCGCACAGTGGGTTCACGGCACCGGCGTTACGAATGTCACACTGACCGGAGGGGAGCCGCTCCTCCAGCCTGAGATAGGCGAGCTGATAAGCGTTCTGAGCAGTATGGGCAACAGGGTCGAGATCGAGACGAACGGCAGTATCCCGCTCGATACCTTCGCCGCAGCGAAGCACAGACCGATATTCACAATGGACTACAAGCTGCCGTCGAGCGGCATGGAGAGCGCGATGTGTACGGAGAATTTCCGCCTGCTCGGCGTCCACGACACGGTGAAATTCGTCTCCGGCAGCATGGAGGACCTCTCCCGCGCCGAGGAGATAATGAAAAAATACGAACTTATCGGGCGCTGCCACGTCTATCTGAGCCCGGTGTTCGGCGCGATCGACCCCGCGGACATCGTGGGATTCATGGCGGACAGAGGACTGAACGGCGTGCGTATGCAGCTCCAGCTGCACAAGTTCATCTGGGATCCGTCGGAAAGGGGAGTTTGAAATGGATAGGGAAGCGATAGAGTATCACATCCGCGGACTGATAGAAGCAATGGGCGAGGACCCAGAGCGCGAAGGCCTGAAAAAGACCCCGAAGCGCGTAGCTCGAATGCTCGACGAGATGCTGGAGGGACTCTCCTACACGAACCACGAGATAGCAGAGAAATTCGGCAAGACCTTCTCGGTTGAGGACACTGAGAGCGACAGCACCGTCGTCATGAAGGACATCACCGTGTTCAGTTTCTGCGAGCACCACCTCGCGCTGATGTACGATATGCACGTCAACGTCGCATATGTTCCGCGGGGCAGGGTACTCGGACTCAGCAAGATAGCGCGTATCTGCGACATGGCGGCGAAGCGTCTGCAATTGCAGGAGCGCCTCGGCAGCGACATCGCTGAGATAATCTCCGAGGCTGCCGGAACGCCTGACGTCGGCGTGCTGATAAGCGGCTGCCACAGCTGCATGACCGCCCGCGGGATACGCAATTCTACGGCAAAAACTGTGACCAAGACCTTCCTCGGCAGCTTCAAGACTGACCCCGAGCTGAAGGCACTTGTGGAGGATTGAGATATGAAGGCACTGGTACTTTTCAGCGGCGGCGTTGACAGCACGACCTGTCTCGCTATCGCTGTGGACAAATACGGCGCGGACGAGGTGCTGGCGCTGTCTGTCAGCTACGGACAGAAGCACAGCCGCGAGATCGAGTCCGCCCGTAAAATAGCGAAATATTACGGCGTAGCACACCGTGAGCTCGACCTCGCCCGTATATTCGAGGGCAGCAACTGCTCCCTCCTGACCGGCTCCACGGAGGATATCCCAAAGGAGAGCTATTCAGAGCAGCTGAAAACGACGGACGGCGCTCCCGTATCGACCTACGTCCCGTTCCGCAACGGACTTTTCCTTGCGTCCGCGGCTAGTATAGCGCTGTCGCACGGCTGCACAGAGATTTACTACGGGGCGCATTCCGACGACGCTGCCGGCAACGCCTACCCAGACTGCTCGGCGGAATTCAATGACTCGATAAACCGCGCGATATACACCGGCAGCGGCAGCGTGCTGACCGTAAATGCGCCGTTTATCGGCATGAACAAGGCGCAGGTAGTGGCTATGGGTTTGAAGCTCGGCGTGCCTTATGAAATGACATGGAGCTGCTATGAGGGCGGCGAGCGGCCGTGCGGAGAGTGCGGTACCTGCCGCGACAGGGCTGCGGCGTTCGCCGCGAACGGCATCGCAGACCCCGCACTGAAAGGAGAATAACATGAGCGGACGTACAGGATCTGAGTGCGGAGGCATAACTCTGCTCGGAAATCAGGGAACAGTCTACAGCAGGGACTACGACCCCGGCGTGCTGGAGACCTTCCCGAACAAGCACCCCGACAACGACTACTTCGTGAAGTTCAACTGCCCGGAGTTCACGAGCCTTTGCCCGATAACAGGCCAGCCGGACTTTGCGACCATATACATTTCATATATCCCGAACGAGCGCATGGTGGAGAGCAAGTCGCTTAAGCTGTACCTTTTCAGCTTCCGCAACCACGGCGACTTCCATGAGGACTGCGTGAACAATATCATGAAAGATCTCATAAGGCTCATGGATCCGAAGTACATCGAGGTATGGGGAAAATTCCTGCCGCGCGGCGGAATATCTATCGACCCCTACTGCAACTACGGCATGAAAGACACAAAGTGGGAGAAGCTCGCATGGGAGCGTCTTGCGCAGCACGATATGTACCCCGAGCAGGTCAACAACCGCTGAACAGGATTATGTCTGTATCACATAATGCACATAGAAAAGGACAGCCAATGCTGTCCTTTTTTGCAGTTTTGGATCCAGGCTCGTTCATTTCCTTTGCGTGGCGTATTGACAATCAAAGCGGGATATGATACAATTGACTAAAAAGAGAACATCAGGGGATATTGACTTAGTATCAAAGGAGTTTTTGGTATGATAAAAAAGGTAGCTTTGATCGACGGCAGGAACAGTATGGTCAGCCGCTATGCGGAAGGACTTGAAGATATCAGCTTTGAAATGGCTGAGGATGCCGTTATTCCCTCTAACTGTGACTGCGTCCTCATTTCTCAGGAATATGCCGGCGACAGATTTGCTGAACTTGCAAAGAATCTCAGGGCGCAGTCCTACCCGGTCGCTGCGTTGACGTTCAGCGGCTCGTGCGAGAATCAGGAATCCCTCCTCGAAGCAGGCGCGGACGATGTCCTCGTACTCCCGATGTCCGGCAAGCTGCTCGAGAGACGCATAAACGCTCTCGCCGGCGGGACTGCAATGATAGGCGACGACATCGACTTCTCCGCATTTGACCGTATCGCCGATGCAAATAAGGGCACCGGCTCTTTCATCGTGCAGGAGAATGATTTCACCAACATCTATCGCTTTGTGCTGAGAGTCCTTGAGAGACTTGATAAACACGCACAGCTCGTGATATTCAACATTACCTGCCGCTGTAATTCGCTCATCGAGCCCGAGGTGCTGCACACCTTCATCACTGTCGTGCAGAGGTGTCTCAGACGCGGAGATATATCGTCTGTACACGGCACGCAGCTGTTCGTAATGCTCATGGGCACGGACAGCGAGGGCGCACAGCGCGCAGCAAAACGTATCATCGAGACATTCTACGCCCACTGCGACGACGACGCCTACGACATCACCTTTGAAGTCCGCGAGATCAAGGAATGAATACATAAACTAAGCCGCCCGGTATCGGGCGGCTTTTTCAATCTTCATCAATATCGTAATGCTTGCTGTCGAGGCGCTTTTCAAAGTCCGTAAGCGGGAGGGGCTTGTCGAAGTAGAAGCCCTGCGCGAGCATACACTGGTTGCCGCGGAGAACATCGACCTGATTCCTCGTCTCAACGCCCTCTGCGATACACTCGACTCCGAGCTCCTTCGCCATCGCTATGACGTACTTGAACATGATGTTCTTTGAACTGTGGGAATTCGAGTCATCGGCGGGGAGGAAGCTCCTGTCAACCTTGAGCACGTTCCACGGTATCTCGCGGATAAGATTGAGGGAGGAGTATCCCATGCCGAAGTCATCGACAGATGTGCAGATACCTGCCTGCTGAAGACCGCTCACGACGCGCTTCAGATCGCGGAATTCCACGTCCGTTGTCGTTTCGGTGAGCTCTATCTCGATGTACTGGTGAGGAACATTGTTTGAGTCGATGACACGGAGGATATGCTCAAGGAGGTCAACGTCCATCATGTGCTTGCGTGAGAGGTTCACGGACACCCTCACCACAGGACGCTTCTCGTTGAGCCAGCGTCTGATGTCCTTGCAGACCTGGTCGAGCATATAGAAATCGAGCTTGCAGATGTCAGTGCTTTGCTCAAGAACGGGAATGAACTCCATAGGCGGTACGAGCTGACCGTCGCGCTGCCAGCGGCACAGAGCCTCAGCACCGATGATGTTGCCGGTCTCGATGTCGATCTTCGGCTGGTAGAACACCTTGAACTCACCGTTTTCGAGAGCCTCGGGGAAGACCTGCTGTATCCTCGACACCTTTTCCTTGCCGATGACCATATCGTCGTCGAAGAAGATGATGTTATCGCTGCCGCCGGTCCTTGCCTCCTGAGAGGAGGTTATGATCTTGTCCATGATATCGCCGGGACATTCGAGCTTGAAGCCCTCCGGGATAAGGAACACGCCCGTGCTCGCTGATACCATGATACGCTTGGAGTTGTTCGCGTCGTAGACCACAGGAACGCCCTGCAGCACCATGAGAACGTCGGTGAGGAGAGAGTCATCGAAGATCGCGACGAAGTTGTCGCCGCCGATACGACAGACTATGCCCTGATTGCCGATGATGTCCTCGAGCATGGTGAAGTAGTTATGGATGACCACGTCGCCGGCATTGCGGCCTATCTCCTGATTGATGAGCGTAAAGTGACGGAGGTTGAAGTGCACAGCAGTGTTGCCGCCGAGCTTGTCCTTGTCATTGAGCTGCTGGATATAGCGCATGAACGAACGCATATTGCGGTAGCCGTTATCGTCGTAGAAGGTCAGGCGCTCCACGATATTCTGGAGCCTGTTCCTTGCGACGAAGCTCAGCACGGTCTTCATCAGGAGCTCGACCTTCCCGCGCTCTTCATCGCTGAGCGGCTCCTCGCCGTCAGCCATATAGACCGTTGATTTTACGACAGTCATAGCTTTAGTGACTATCCTTTTGCTGAGCACCTCATGGCACTTCCTGCCGTCGTCATAGCAGATCAGCACCTCGCCCTTGTGGGACTTTTCATGTTCGAGGCTGCTGTAGAACTCAGTAATGCCCTTGGATATGCGGAAAAGTCTGCACAGTCCGGTCAGCTCGGTGTTGATGTCATCGACCTTGAAGCCGTCCATGTCGGTCATGATAGCAAGGAGCTTCTCGGCGTGCTGGTAGTAGGTGAATAGCTTTTCTTTATCCATAGTCCTCTCCGTTTCTCCCCGCCAGCGTCCGGCGGTACCAGTTGATATATGTTAATTTACATTATAGCACAAGAAACGACATAAATCAACGATTCAAACAAAAATTTTACCAGAACTTCACTTACGAGCCAGTGCCGTTATACTTCAGCGCACCGTACATCCAGAACTTATAGCTCAGCCAGAAGAACACCACTCCTATCACCGGTGACAGCCACGACAGCACCGGAACGGTGTCCGGACGCAGTATCACGAGGCTTGGGTAGTAGGCGATGAAAGCTATCGGCACGATAAACGTGAATATGAACTTGAAAACCGGACTGAAAATCGTCACAGGGTACTTTGCGAAGTCCCTGAACCTGTAAGCCAGATCGAGGATATAGAACGAATTCTGTATCCAGAAGCAGGTCGCGGAGGCGGCATTCTGCAAGGCTATCATTATCAGCGAGGCGGTGATGAGGAAGACTATCAGCTTCAGCAGCATGAGCGGCGTGAAAGCCAGCCCTATTTTCACCCACGCGAAGACCAGCGTACCGATACCGAATGCGAGCTGCCCCAGGCCCTTGATGTCGAACACCTCCGACTGGAAGTAGAAAAAGAGGTTTATCGGACGGAAGCAGTATTTGATGAAGTCGCCGGAGTACACATACGATCTCAGGCTCCAGTTGTTGTCGAAGAGACACTGCACAGGCGTGAGCGATATGAGCGAGAAACCGTACAGGAACAGCATCTCGTAGTAGTTCCAGCCGCTTATCGACGGGAAGTTTCTGAACAGTATCCAGAACGTGATGAATCCCGCGATGTTGGTGCATATCATTCCGATGGTGGAGATGAAGAAGTCCGCGCGGTAGCTCATCTTGCTTTTGATGTCCTGCGCGAGGATCTTGACGTATATCCGCAGGTAGAAGCCTAAACCTTTTCTTTTCATAAGCTCAGCCTCCGTTCACAGTTATGCGTTTCAGCGAGACCTTCCAGAACAGCCTGCTGATAACGAGCGTTACCACACACCACGCGAACTGAGTCACGAGTATCCTTCCAACATCTGACATCTCCGGACTGCCGTTGAGGAGCAGAGTCAGGGGAGCGTTATAAATGGACTGGAAGGGGAGATACATCGTTATCGATTTGAACGGCTCCGGGAAAAAAGCTATCGGAATGGTAGCTCCCGAGAGGAGCAGAACGATCACCTGCTTCATGATGTTTATGCCCCATATCGACTCTGTGTAAATGCATATCGTGCCGACGAAAAAGTCTATGTTGTAGTTTATCATTATCGCCATAACGACCGATACAACGAAGTATGCGAGATTCGTCCCGAGCGGGACAGCACCGTGAGTGACGATACAGACCACGATGAACGTCGGCAGGAAGGTGGAGAAAAAATTCACAACGAAATTTCCGGAGTACGTCCAGAACAGGTAGCTCCTCGGGTTCATTGGCTTTATCAGGTCGAGGATTATAGCCCCGCTCTGGATAGAGCGTCCCATCTGCCAGACCGTATACATCTCCATGAAGTTGAACAGCGCGGTCGCGAGCACGAGGTATATCAGCGTATCCGAGAACGTCATTCCGTTGACGACGTCCGTCCCCGACGAAGCGTATATCGCCTTCCACAGGAAGTATACAACGGTCAGGTACAGCAGGTTGCCGAGCACGATGACGAGCATCGACATACGGAACTGCAATTGCTCAATGATACCGGCGCGGGTGAGGGAAAGGTATTTTTTCAGCTTCACTGCACACCCTCCTCGTAGATCTTACGTATGACCTCCTCTGTGGATATCTCATTGAGCTGCATATCGCGGATATCGTAGGACTTCTGCAGCTGCCCGAGCACATCTATGACCTTCTGCCTGTCCTCGTCCACGAGAACAGAGATCCATTCATCGTCCGCAGACACGGAGAAGTCCGGCAGCTCAGCACGGATAGCCTCCGCCTGAATCTTGTGATCACCGTCCGTGCGTATTTTCAGCGTGCGGTACGAACCGAAGAATCCCTTGAGGTGCTCGATGTCGTTATCGTATAGCATCTTGCCCTTGTCGATTATCGCGATACGGCGGCACAGCGCATCAACGTCGCCCATATCGTGAGTGGTGAGGATAACGGTCGTATTCTTCTCCTTGTTGAGCGCGTGGATGAGCGTGCGTATCTTGGATTTCATCGAAACGTCGAGACCTATAGTCGGCTCGTCGAGGAAGACTATCTTCGGGTCGTGCAGAAAGGCCGCGAGGATATCGCTGAGCGTCCGCTGACCGAGCGACATCTGCCTGACGGTCTTGTGCAGTAGCGGCTCGATGTCCACGAGCGACTGATACAGCGCGAGCATATCCTTGTAGGGCTTGTCCTCGATCATGTAGATGTCCTTGAGCAGCTTGAACGACTCCACGAGCGGGAGCGCCCACCAAAGCTGTGAGCGCTGGCCGAATACAACGCCTATCTTCTGGGCGTTCTTTGCTCGGTTGTAGTAGGGGACGGTCCCGTCAACTGTTATCTCCCCGGAGGTCGGCTCGAGGACGCCTGTCATCATTTTTATTGTCGTGGACTTTCCCGCACCGTTGGGTCCGAGGTAACCGATGATTTCGCCCTGTTCGATGGACATTGAGATGTTGTCCACCGCGCGGACGGTCTTATAGTCCCGCGAGAACAGGTCCCTCAGACTTCCCTTCAGACCCTCGCGGCGGTTGAGTACCTTGAATTCCTTGGTAACGTTTTTTAATTCGATAATTGGTGCCATAGTTCCTCCGATCGTTTAGACAGGGTTCAGAATCCAAAACGCTGCACAGGGAATACCGTGCAGCGTTCTGTAAGCGTTAAGATTTAGAAGAGCATCGCAGTGATCTCCTTGCTCTCGTCGTTTCCGTTCTCATAGGTGCGGATGAAAATACCGTAGTCATCGACTACGCCGTAGCAGGTGTCGTCGAGGTAAACGAGATCGTAGATATAAGCAGTCTCCTTACCGAGCTCCTTTACGAGGTAATCGTCGTCGCTTATGTACCATGCGTCTGAAGGAACCTTGTACTCGCACCACTTGTTGGAGTCATAATCGTGGCAGATGTGGTGAGCGCCGCCGTAGTAGTTCTCGTAAGCGAATGATGGGATATCATCTATGAACTGGTCAGTAGTGATGTCGTATACTTCGTAGTAATTGAAGAGATACTGACCGATATTGCCGTACATATAGAACGAAGTGTTGTCGTCGTCGATGAGATCGCACTCAGTCCACTTGCCGGTCGAGCAGTCAAGGTAGAGACCGTAGTCCCCGAGGTATACCTTGCTCTTGTAGGAAACAGGCAGGAAGTTGCTGTAGTCAGTAATCTTTTCGCTGAGACCGTGCTGGAGCGGCTTGTCAGCCTGATCTATCTTGGTGATAGTCTTGAGGTCGCTGCTGATAACGTAGGGCTGCTCGAAATCTTCATTCCAGTAATCAGCGAGTACGATCTCGCCGTTAGCGGTGATGACCACGATATCCTCAGGAGCATCCTTAACGGAGTAGGTGATAGAGCCTGCTTCCTTACCGTCGCTGTCGTACTTTTTGATGAGTATGGAATCGTCGTACTTCTCGTACACTACATAGATATTACCGGCACAGAAGTAGATGTCCTCAACGTAGAAGTCCTCGTCAACGCCAGCAGTGGATTCGCTCCAGATGCTCTTGCCGTTTCCGGAAGCGTCGAATGTGTAGACCTCATAGTCGTAGTCCTTGTTGGTGCGGCAAACGTAGCCCTTGCCGTCCCATACAGCGCTGTTGTAGTCGAGCTCAACGAACTTAGTTACATCATTGTTGTTGTATGCATCATCGAGCTCCGAGTAGTAGTCATAGAGGTCAGCGGACTTTGTAGCAGCTGTCTTAGCCTCAGTAGTATCCTCTTCCTCCTCGGGAGCTGTAGTGGACTTCTTTCCGCCCTTCTTCTTGGTAGTCTCTTCTTCCTTCTCGACGTCGGCATCATCATCATCGTCGTCGTCATCGTCGTCATCGTCTTCCTGATCGGAAACGCTCGACTTACTCTTCTTGGAATCGTCGTCATCGTCCTCATCGTCGGAGCAGCCAGCGAAGGAAGCCAGCATACACATAGCGGTGATAGCAGCCAAGAGCTTTAAAAGTTCCTTTTTCATAGTAACCAACCTTTCATCTATAGACTGCCCGATAAAGGCGGGCACACCTTATAGCTGTATTATAGCATTCATATATGAACAAATATACGCCGAAAAATGAACAGAGTATTAATAATTTTAGGGTTGTTTTATAATTATCGTCATTTTTGAGAAAAAAGAGCGCAATTTATGAATAGTTTATGTAGAAAATCGCAATAATCAACTTGAAGTTTTTGCACTAAAAGTGTAAAATTGACGTGTAAAACAGGATCCCTCGTCCTTTTATAAGTGACAGTATCATGCGGAAAGTGAGGTAAACCCTAAAATGAAGAAGGATATTTGCCGGAAATTAGCCGCCGGAGCGGTGGCATCACTTCTGGCGCTTACATCAGTCCCCGCGGGTGTATCTGCGGCAGATGCTCTCATTTCGAGCAGCTTCGACAACGGCACGGACAGTTGGTCCGGCAGGGGAAACGCATCAGTAGCGGTAGACAAAGATAACTATTACGAGGGCGGTGGCTCTCTTGCAGTTAAAGGCAGAACACAGTCATGGAACGGCGCGGAGCTCGCAGCTTCCACGTCGCTGACCGCCGGCAGCTCCTACAGCTTCAGTGCGGCAGTCCTCCAGACTACAGGCGGTGCGCTCAGCGTCAAGATGACGCTCGATTACGTCACAGGCGGTACGCACAGCTACGATGAGATCGCTCTCACGCCCGTAAACAGCGGTGAGTGGACAGCTGTCTCCAATACGAGCTACACCATTCCCGCCAACGCTGACAGCTTCTCGGTGTACTTCGAGATCCCGGACGACAACGCCGATTTCTACATCGACAGTTTCACAGTTGCCGAGAGCGGCACTCCCGCAAAGGTCACGACCGGCGACGGTGTCATAAACGGCTCGCAGCAGAGCGATCCCGTTCCTCCCGCAACTCCCGGAGACTTTGACTCCGACGGCGACGTTGATATCTTCGATCTTATGCTTGCCCGTCAGGCGCTCGTCAAGCAGTACAGCGGTGCTCCCGCCGGAAGCTTCGACATCAATGCAGCAGACGTTGACGGCAACGGCACTTTCGCAGTCAATGATGTAGTCCTCCTGAGCAAATTCATCCTCGGTATGACGGATTCCTTCCCGACGAGGACCACTACCACTACCACAACGGTCACAACAACTACTACGACCGGTTCCATAACTACAACCACAAAGACCTCTTCCGGCGGCAATTACATGGAGTCTATCGCCTCCGATATGGTGATAAACGCTCCCAGCAATTTCACCCAGACCCGTGCGGGCGTTGACTACGGTAAGCTCGAAAAGGTGACATATTACTCCAAGGACGCTGGCATGAACAAAAATATGCAGGTCCTCCTCCCGGCTGGATACAACGAGAACGAAAAGTACCCTGTCCTCTATGTCCTCCACGGCATCTTCGGCGACGAGAACTCCATGCCCGGCATGGGCGTTCAGACTATGGTCGGAAACCTCATCGCGGACGGAGAAGCGGTCAAGATGATCGTAGTATTCCCGGCGATGTTCACTGGCTCCGGTTCGCCCGGCTTCAACAGCGATTCCAACAGAAAGTACGACCTTATTCGTGAGGACATCGAAAACAGCATCATGCCCTACCTGGAGGAGCATTACTCAGTCGCTACCGGCAGAGAGAACACAGCTATCACCGGCTTCTCGATGGGTGGCCGTGAGGCTCTCTACACAGGTATCTCGCATTCGCAGTACTACGGCTATGTCGGCGCAGCCTGCCCTGCACCCGGTATCTTCGAGACAACAGACTCCTATATGCACCACGACGGTGTAATGGTGCCTGCCCAGTTCAAGCCTTCGACAATGCCGGAAATGATACTCATTTCAGCAGCTCAGCAAGATGGCGTCGTTGGAACATACCCGCAGACCTACCATGAGGCACTTCAGACTAACGGTGTTCAGCACCTCTGGCAGATAATCCCGCAGGGCGACCACGGCAATGCAACTGTTGACCCGCATATGTACAACTTCCTGAGGTATATCTTCAAGGCTTAAGTACCCTCCATTTTTACCCCATATATAGATCCCGCCGCAGCGCACCAACTGCGGCGGTTCTATTTTTATTGACAAATCTCCCCGGAGTGTGTATAATGGTGTTATTCGATGAACGGAGATGAGATGTAGTGACAGAGAAAAAGACGTCATATTTAGCATATTTTCTGCCTGTGCGCAGTATCATGTTCCTGCTGATATTCCTCGCAGGAGCGGCAGTGACCGACCGTGAGCTCACCGGTATCGTGAACTGGTGGTCGATAGTCGCGACGGCCGTGAACATACTCACTATCCTGCTGCTGATACTGCTTGCAAAGCGCGCAGGACTCAGCTACAGCAAGCTCATAAACTACGAAAAGGGCAGGGGAACAGTCAGAAAGACCGCCCTCCTTGTACTTGGCTTTTTCGCGTTAGGAATGTCAGGAATGTACCTCGCGGGACTTCTTTGCTACGGAAAGATCATGCCTGCGATCTCAGTGAAGATAATCTCGCCTATTCCCGCAGTGCTCGCCGTACTGAACCTCATACTTCTCCCCGCGACTGTTCCGTTCGCGGAGGACGGATTATACCTTGGCTGCGGCGTGAACAACATCTCAAACAAGTACGCCGCTGTGGCTGTACCGGCTTTTTTCTACGCGCTCCAGCACTGTTTTATTCCGACGCTGTTTGACGGGAGATATATGCTGTACAGATTCATCTCATTCCTCCCGCTGACAGTGATATTCTGCCTGCATTACCGCAAAAAACGCGATCCCTTCCCGATAATGCTCTCTCACGCACTGCTCGACCTCGCGACTGCGTCGATGATACTCGCGACGTCGCTCGTCCCGGGAATGTATGATAAATGGCTTGGAATGGTATAAAAATGACCCGGAAGCGGATCTGACCGCTTCCGGGTATTTTCATGCCTTAACTTTGCTGTGTTCAGATATGAACGCGAGGAATTCATCCTTGGGGAGCGGCTTCGAGAAATAGAAGCCCTGCAGGTAATCCACCCCGACCTCACGCAGCAGCTCGAGCTGTTCCTTGGTCTCGATACCCTCAACGAGTATCTTTCTTCCCATTTCACGCACCATATTCACGGTATTTTCGAGGAGTATGCGTCCGAGCTTGTTTTCCATAGCGCTCCAGAGGATACTCTTGTCGATCTTGATGATATCGAGATCCATCGAGAATACCGACATAATGTTGGAGTAGCCGGTGCCGTAGTCGTCGAGCGAGAACCGGAACCCTGAATTCTTCAGCTCTGTGACGATCTTAGCGAGCTGATCGTAGTCGCTGGCAGCGACGGACTCAGTGATCTCGAAGTTTATGCGTCTGCGGTCGATACCGTACCTGTCCGCCTCCTGATTTATGCTCTCTACGAAGCCCGGCTTCATGCACTGCAAAACGGAGAGGTTGACGTTTATCGCCTCGACGGAGTCATCATCTTTCAGCTCATTGCTCAGCAGCTTGCAGACCTCACCGAGCACGAACGTGTCGAGCACATCGACGAGCCCCATCTGCTCGGATATCGGGATAAACTCATAGGGGGGTATCTTGCCGATAGTCGGGTCGTCGAGTCTCAGGAGAGCCTCAGCGCCGTGCAGGGAGCCGTCGGAGAGATTGAATGTCGGCTGGTAGAAGACCTCGAAGCTGTCCTTTTTGAGACCGTTCACGATTGCGTTCTGTATCGCGGATCGGCGCAGGAGGTAGTTGAGGTCGCTGCCGTAGAGTATCTTCTTGTCGTTGCTCTCGGGGACAGGGCTGTCCGCCATGTAGAAAGCGTCGGCAGAGGAGGGGATACGCTTGGGCACGTCCGCGAACATTATCACAGCCTTGAGCATATATTCATTGTCATTGATAGTCCACGGGAGCTCGAATCTCGCGAGGATATCGCCGGCGAGACTCTTGACCTGCTCGATGTTCCTGTCAGGAAGCGTGAGCATGAATGTCTGCGGGTTCATGTTGTAGATATATGTCCTCGAGACCTTGGTCTGGAGGTATTCGCTCATGAGTGTCGAGAGGATATCGACGTTCTCGGAGCCTGTAACACGGGGGATTATGTCGGCATTGGTTATCTTTATGCAGACCAGCCAGAGGTCACGTTTGTTGATGATGTAGTTATTGAGATCGAGCTGCAGAGCGCGCCGGTTGTAGATACCGGTATCGACGTCTATACGGTCGTCCTCGCTCTCGACAGCCATCATGATGCCGAGCAGACCCACAGCCTCAGCGAACAGTTCGGACTTGGTGTTGATGTCAAAGTACTGTATCAGTATACCGCCGAGCGTTACTGTGAAAAAGTAGATGATAGCCACGCGCCGCTTCAAGACAACAGCACGCCATGTGTGAATGAACAGGAAGAAGCATATCGAAAGATACAGCGCTCCCGAGAGATAAAGAAGTATTTCAAGGTCTCCGCGGACGAAGCTCCTGTTCTCGTTGAAGTAGAAGAACTTCCCGTTGAGCGGGTTCAGGAGAATGCATAACTCGGTGATGACGAAGGGTATCATGTATATAATGCGCTTTTTTCGGTTGAAGCGCAAATACGCACCGGTCACGAGGTTTACGTAGATAGCGACACACGGGCAGAGGAGCGCGTGCAGCATGAAATAAAGATACTGAGACAGTTTTATGAGCGTAAAGACCGTATCCGAATCGAACCTGTGAGGCAGCGCGAGCTCATATACGAACTCAGTCAGTGCATTCAGCAGGAGCACGATCGTGGTCATGATGAACATTTTATTGTGCGTCTTTGCAGTACGCTGCTGGAGAAACGTAAAGAACAGGACCGTCACCAGGATGAGTATAGCAGACGCATAAAGGGCGATATGATAATACTCAGGAACCATAAAAGATCCTCCCGATACTTAGAAAGTTATAGATATTATAGCACACACTCCCGGATAAAGCAAGTAAAAACTTGTAAACTTTTTATGTTAGGAACGGCATACTGTCAGATCAACGCTGTATCGCAGATTGCACAATGTAAAATGGCTCAAAATCATAGTATTATGAACTCGGTTGCTCATATTTGTCTGTCATTTTGTACAAAACCGGGATATAAAATTTGTTGGATAGTAAAATAAAAAAAGAAAGACTATTGTTGAAATATTCACAAATTAGTGATATAATCTAATAGGAAAGGTATTGCCGGGCTGAGCCCGGTATTCCGGGAAATGATCCCCTGCCGGAAGCGAGGTGAGACGATTGAGTATCAGAGACAGATTCACAGTTCTTTACATAGTGGTGTTTCTTGCACTCGGAGTGTGCGCTGTCATTGCTGCGCGCTCGCGCAAGCCTATAGGCAAGTCGCTCGCGCTGTTCCTCAGTGCTCTCATGCCGCCTCTCTTCGGCCACATCCTCATTATCGGCTCATACACTCCTACGGTCGCGAAGGTCGGCTACTACTTCTACTTCATCGGAATGGATCTCGTGATACTGTCTCTCCTGCGCTTCACTCTCGAATACTGCTCCATAGTCTGGACAGACCGCCGCGGCAGGAACGCAGTAAATGCGGTATTTGTACTTGATATCCTGCAATATGCCTTCAATCCGTTTTTCAGCCAGGCATTTGACATCGAGCCCATATTCGTTGAGGGTCACCCCTATTACCGCCTCGTGCCTTTTTTCGGACAGACCATGCACCGTCTCCTCGACTACGTCTGTCTTGCCGCAGTAATAATCATCTTCATATTCAGATCACTTCGCACGACGCGTGTCTACTCCGAGAAATACTGGGTGATACTTGCCTCACTGCTCGTCTCCACGGTATGGCAGACCTCATATATCTTCTCCCGTATGCCCGTTGACCGCTCAATGCTCGCCATGGCGCTCACGGGACTCCTCATCTTCTATTTTTCGCTGTACTACCGCCCGATGAAGCTGCTTGACCGTCTCCTCGCGAATATCGCCTCGGAGATGCCCGACGCGATGTTCTTCTTCGATGTCAACGACAAGTGCATCTGGGCGAACGCGCCCGGTATCGAGCTCACAGGCATAGACGGCACCAGTTTCGACGACGCTCCCGTAAAGCTTGCGGAGATGTTCGGCAGCAGCTACCGCAGGACCGACGCATGGAACTCCCGCCGTATCCTTGGCGAGAATGACGAGAGAAAGTACTATATCCTCGACAATCATTTCGTCACTGACGATTGCAACCGTCCCGCAGGCTCATTCCTGAGCGTCCGCGACGTCACCGATGAGCAGCTGAGCCTCCAGCGCGAGATATACTCCGCGACCCACGACAAGCTCACCGGTCTGTATACCCGCGAATACCTCTATAAGCGTATCGCAGAGGCAATCCACACCAACGCGGATACCGAGTACAACGTGATCTTCGTGGACGTAAAGAACTTCAAGATAGTGAATGACATTTTCAGCAGCAAGTTCGGAGATTACGCCCTCCAGTGCATAGCTGAGTGGATAAGCAGGGATCTCTCGAAAAAGTGTATGTACGGACGCCTTGCCGGCGACACCTTCGGTATGCTCGTCCCTGTCGAAGAGTTCGACCACGAGCAGATCGAGGAGGATCTCACGAAGTTCGTGGTCTCCGACGGCTCGGTAGAGTACCATATCCTCATACACCTCGGCGTTTACCGTATCCCCGACAGGGACCTCGAGGTCTCCGTGATGTTCGACAGAGCCCACCTCGCGCTTTCCACGATAAAGGACGAATACAAGACCCACATCGCGTACTACGACGACAAGATACGCGATAAGGTCCTCTGGGATCAGCATATCACCTCGCAGCTCAGTGAGGCTATCTCCACCATGCAGCTCCGCCCGTATCTCCAGCCGATAGTAGACAGCGGCGGCGGGATAGTGGGCGCGGAGGCATTGGCGAGGTGGGTACACCCGACCGACGGCTTCCTGTCACCGGGACTGTTCATACCCGTGTTCGAGAAAAACGGCATGATAGTCGAGGTCGATAAGCATATGTGGCGCTGCTCCTGCGAGATACTTTCCCGCTGGGAAAAGACCCGTCCCGAGCTCTTCATCTCCGTGAACATCTCCCCCAAGGACTTCTACTTTATGGACGTAGTCGAGGAGATAAGCTCGCTCACCACACAGTACGGTGTGGCACCCTCACGTCTGAGGATAGAGATAACCGAGACTGTCATGATGAACGACTCCGATGACCGCGTGGAGATACTTAACAGGTTCCGCGAGAGGGGCTTCATCGTCGAGATGGACGACTTCGGCAGCGGCTATTCGTCGCTGAACCTTCTGAAGGATATGCCCGTGGACGTGCTGAAGATAGACATGAAATTCCTCGGCCGCTCCGAGAACGGCACTAAGGCGCAGACTATCCTGCGGAATATCCTCAATCTTTCCAGCGACCTCGGCATAGCGTCGCTGACAGAGGGCGTGGAGACTCCGGAACAGTACAAAATGCTCGCGGAGATGCACTGCAAGCTCTTCCAGGGCTACTATTTCTCCAAGCCTGTCCCGGTAGAGGATTTTGAAAAGATATACCTCAAATAGTTTTTCATAATGTCAAGGACGTCCTGCCCCGCGGGACGTTCTTCTCCTATTGTGATTTGTAATCATTGCATTTTTGTGTGAAAAGTGGTAAAATGGATATAGTATAGACAGTCAAGGAGGGGATCAGTAATGAAAACTGGTATCTGTAGTATCCGTGCAGGGCGATTCAGGGCGGCATTATGCCTGCTGCTCGCCGTAATGATGATGCTCGCGGCAGCTTCCGCGGGAATGACAGTCAGCGCAGATACGGCAGAGGAAGAGGAAGTCGAGATATCCGTCGATACGACAGGCGCTAAGGAGGGCTACTCCGCTGTGCTCTACAACAGCGACAACGGTCTGCCCACGTCCGAGGCGAACGCGATAGCGAAGACCTCGGAGGGCTTCATCTGGATAGGCAGCTACGGCGGACTTATCCGCTATGACGGCAACACCTTCGAGCGCATCGACTCGACAACAGGCATCGCATCTGTTGTAAGTCTCTACGTTGACAGCAAGGACAGACTCTGGATCGGCACGAACGACGGCGGAGTCTTTGTCCGCGAGCAAAACGAATACCGGGGCTACAACAAGACAGATGGCTTGAAATCGCTGTCCATACGCGATATCGTCGAGGATACCAAGGGCGACATCTACGTCGCGACCACTCACGGCATGGTGTGTATCGACGAGGAAATGAACATGATAAACATCGACGAGCCGCAGATCAACGAGGAGTACATCAGAGACCTCCGCTGCGACCAGGACGGCTTGGTGTACGGCGTCACCATGAACGGAGCTATCTTCACGATGAAGAACAGGAAGCTCACGGGCTTTTACGACGGTAACAAAATGAACATCGGCAGCATACACACCATGATGCCCGACCCCGAAAACCCCGGCTACATTTACATCGGCACGAAGGACTCGGAGGTCTACCACGGCAAGCTCGACAACGGACTCAAGGACGTTACCGAGTACGACGTTTCGCCGCTTGAATATATCACGAACCTCGCATTCTTCCACGGCTCGATATGGATCTGCTCCGACAACGGCATAGCCTCGCTCACTGACGGCAAATTCGAGAAGGTCAACGGCGTCCCCATGGACAGTTCTATCGAGCAGATAATGATAGATTATCAGGGAAATCTTTGGTTTGCCTCATCGAAGCAGGGCGTAATGAAGATAGTCCCTAACCAGTTCACTGACATCTTTGAATACTACCAGCTTTCAGAAACGGTCGTGAATTCGACCTGCCTGTACAAGGATCAGCTCTTCGTCGGCACGAAGAACAACGGACTCACAGTCCTCGGAAAGTACGGCAAGATAGCGTCTCTCCCGCTCACGACAGCGAAGACTGCGTCCGGAGTTGATCTCGGCTCGGACGACCTTATCCAGCTCCTGAGCGGCAGCAAGATACGCTCGTTGATCCGCGACAGTCAGGACAGGATATGGATATCGTCCTTTGGCAGCAATCCGCTCATCTGCTACGACGGACTCAGCGTCGTGGCATACGGCACAGACGAGGGACTGCCCTCAGAGCGTGTCAGAACAGTCTACGAGCGCAGCGACGGAACCCTTCTCGTAGCCTGTACAGGCGGACTTGTTATAATAAAGGACGGCAAGGTAACTGAGATCTACGACGAGAGCACCGGCATAAGCAACACAGAGATACTCACAGTTATCGACGCCCCGAACGGAGATATCATTCTCGGCACGGACGGTGACGGGATTTACATCATCAGCGGTCACAAGGTCTCCCACATCGGCACGGACAACGGTCTCCAGTCCGACGTTGTAATGCGCCTGAAGCGCTCGACTGTCAAGGACATCTACTGGATAGTCATGAGCAATTCGATCGCGTACATGGACGAGAGCTACAACGTCACGACTGTTCACGACTTCCCGTATTCGAACAACTTCGATATGTACGAGAACAGCGCCGGCGAGGTCTGGATACTTGGCAGCAGCGGCATCTACGTCTCCACGGTGGACGACCTCACGAGCGGCGAGAGCTTTGAGCCCGTGTTCTACGGCAGAGACAATGGTCTGCCCTGTATAGCGACGTCCAACTCCTACAGCGAGCTCACCGATAACGGCGACCTCTATATCGCAGGAACTACAGGCGTTGCGAAGGTCAACATCGAAACTACCTTCGAGAACATCTCCGAGGTGCGCATGGCAGTGCCCTACATACAGGCTGACGGAAAGTACGTCTTCCCCGACAGCAGCGGAGATTTCCACATTCCCTCGTCCACGAAGAAGCTGACTATCCACAGCTTCGTCTTCAACTACTCCCTCATCAACCCGCAGGTGACCTACTACCTCGACGGCTTCGACCACAGCTCCACCACTGTTAAGCGCAGCGACCTCACCGCAGTTGACTACACCAACCTTGCCGGCGGCACCTACACCTTCGTCATGGAAATAAAGGACCCCATGGAGCACGGCGACAAGATAATGAACGTCCGTATCATCAAGGAAAAGGCAATGCACGAAAAGCTCTGGTTCAAGCTGATGAGATTCGTCATGGCGGGATTGTTCATAGCGCTGCTCGCACTTCTGTACATACGCTACAGGATGCGCAAGTTCAAGAAAAAAGAGGAAGAGCAGAAATTGCTCATCCGCGAGATCGTTGAAGCATTCGCGAAAACGATAGATATGAAGGACAAATACACGAACGGCCACTCCACCCGCGTCGCGGAGTACACCTGTATGCTGACCCGCGAGCTCGGCTACGATGAGGAGACAGTCGAGAAGTACTACAACATTGCGCTCCTGCACGATATCGGCAAGATAGGCATTCCACCGGAGGTGCTCAACAAGCCCGGCAAGCTGACCGACACGGAGTTCAACATCATCAAGTCGCACTCCGCCCTCGGATATAATGCGCTGAAGGACATCAGCATCATGCCCGAGCTCTCGATAGGAGCAGGCTCCCACCACGAGCGTCCCGACGGAAAGGGCTATCCCAAGGGACTCAACGGCGACGAGATACCGCGCGTAGCGCAGATAATCGCAGTCGCGGACACCTTTGACGCGATGTACTCAGACCGTCCGTACCGCAAGCGAATGAACTTCGACAAGGTCGTTTCGATACTTAAGGAGGTCTCCGGCACTCAGCTCCAGGGAGACGTCGTAGACGCATTCTTGCGGCTCGTAGACAAGGGCGAGTTCCGCGCTCCTGACGACGTCGGCGGCGGTACGACCGAGGACATCGACAACATCAGGAAGAAGTTCGACGAGAAGGAAAAGCATAACACCGATAAGCCCGCGGAAGACAAATCTCCCGCAAACGACGATAAAAAAGAAAACGGAGGTACACAAGCATGAAAATGACATCAGCACAGGCAGCCAAGCTGCTCAGACAGCTCAATGAGGAGCTCAGGGCAGTCCAGATACGCGAGGAGAACTCCCGCAGCTTCCTTGCATCGGTCGGTGAGGACCCTGAGTCCGTCCGCCCGGAGTACGACTACGCCGCTTCCCAGCGGGAGCAGACCGCGATAGAGGCTAAGATACGCAAGGTAAAGCACGCATTGAACGTGTTCAACTCCACGCAGGTGCTTCCCGGCTTCGACATGACGATCGACGAAATGCTCATTTACCTTCCGCAGCTTTCAAGGCGCTGCGCAGTACTTTCCGGCATGAGGGACGTACTGCCGAAAGTGCGCGAGAATTCGGGCAATTCCCGCGGCTCGTCGATAATAGACTACCGCTACGCCAACTACGACATCGCTCAGGTCGGAAAGGACTACACTACCTTCGCCGACGAGCTTTCACGGGCACAGACCGCGCTCGACCTCGTGAACAACACCGTGGAGCTCGAGATAGAGCTCTGATGGTTTTCCGGCTGGCGCGGAGCACCAAAACTTTTTTATGATTCGAGTTGTTGGTGTCCATTGTCAGAGTTTTCCGTTATTCATTTTTGGATATGAGTTACCGTCAGTGTTCAATGTCTGGTGATCGGTAGAGGAGGATAACATGACAGGCGCTCCGCCCGGCAAAAACCTTTGGCAGCCGAGGTACGGTTACACGCTGCCATAATTGACGAAAGATACCGTCCTCCCGGGGACGGTATTTTTATGCCTCAGAGGTAATGATTTATAAAATATTCACATATTTTAGTTGACATTGCCCAGTCAATGTGTTATAATTCAACTATAAGAAAATATATTACCGTGAGGAGGAATACATAATGAAACGACTTGTCACCAGAAGCGACTTCGACGGTCTCGTCTGCGCGATGCTGCTCAAGGAGCTGAACATCATCGACGATATAAAGTTCGTTCACCCGAAGGACGTTCAGGACGGAAAGGTTGAGCTTTCTGACAACGATATAACCACGAACCTGCCCTTCGACAAGCGCGTGAGCCTTGCCTTCGACCACCACGAGAGCGAGCTCCTCAGGAACCGCCCTGAGGACTACGAGGGAAAGTACATCATCGACGGGGACGCGAAGTCCGCAGCGAGAGTCGTTTACGACTACTACGGCGGCGCGAAGGTCTTCACCCGCGTTTCTGAGGAGATAATGTGGGCAGTCGACAAGGGCGACAGTGCTGATTTTACGGTAGATGAGATACTTAACCCCACCGGCTGGGTACTGATGAACTTCCTCATGGATGCACGCACAGGTCTGGGACGCTTCCACGACTTCCGCATCTCCAACTACGCCCTGATGATGGAGCTCATAGACTACTGTGTTGACCACAACATCGACCAGGTCCTTGAGCTCCCGGATGTAAAGGAGCGCGTTGACCTGTATTTCGAGCAGCAGCAGCTCTTCAAGGAGCAGCTCCGGCAGGTAACCCGAATCGAGGGCAAGGTCGCAGTGATCGACCTCCGCGATCTCGAGACCATATACGCCGGCAACCGCTTCATGGTCTACGCGATGTGGCCCGAGACGGAGCTTTCCGTCCACGTCGCATGGGGCTTCCGCAAGCAGAATACAGCGGTCATGATCGGCAAGTCGATAGTGAACCGAGCATCGAAGTTCAACATCGGCGAGCTCTGCCTGAGCTACGGCGGCGGCGGACACGCAAACGCGGGAACCTGCCAGCTCGAGAACGACGTCATCGACGCCGAGCTGCCCGTCATCATCGACAAACTCAACGGAAAAATACCAGTCTGAGAATACAAAAAGCCCGGGAGTATGCGCTCCCGGGCTCATTTTATGTATGGACGCTTAAAAAGGCGCACGCGCAAGTATAGACGAAAATTTACGGTAATTCGCCGCAACGCCGTCGTCGGGGACTATCTCAGCCCCGCAGCTCACCAGTTCCGCGAGGTGATCCCTGAACCTGCACAGCTCCTGAACATACCCCTCTCTGGACTCGCTCCCGAGCAGACGCTCGGTCTCTTCCTCAAGAAAACTGAGCTCAGCCCTGCCGAACCTGTGAATGTACGTCAGCGCACGCACAGCCCCGCGCCGACCGCTGCTGACGAGCCAGTATATCGGACGCTTTTTGTAGACCGCGCAGTGGTCACGGAAGAACTCTCCCCGCAGATAGCTAAGGCAGTCCCGACCGAGATTCTCCTCGATATACCGCAGATTTTCCGCGACCGTCTCCTCACCGTAAGCAGCAGTGAGAAAGTCCTTTAGCCGAGGCATGATGTCGTCCTCAGTGACAAAAATCAGCCCGCACTCAGCCGGAACGAACCTCTTATACCGTGAGATATCGAAGCTTCCTCCGGCAAAGACCAGTCCCTCCTCGTCGAGCGAATACCTCCCGAACATACACCCTACCGCATAGCTCAGCAGTGAGCGCAGCTCGCGGGAGAGGTCAGCCCGCCGGACGGATATCTGCCTGTCCTCTGGCACTATCGAGACTTCGCCCTCCAGACCGTATGCCCGCGCAGCGATACGGTTTATCTCGGACTCGTTCTCACGCAGACGCTCGAAGCGCTCTTCGCACTCATTTTCCCACGCGGCGAAGCGCTCGCTTATAAGCGCTGCCATTGTCTGTTGTTCCTTTTGATACGGTTTATGCGCACCTGACGCCTGATGAACCTGAACGTTTCCGCTTCGCCCTTGTCCGCGAGCATTTGCAGGAGACATTCGAGCTTCTCGGACGTTTCCTTCTCGATGATTCTCCTCGGCTTTGCACGCAGGAAATACGCTAGCGGCATGGAATCGGTGTAGGTCTCCTTGTTGTAGGTCTTCGACGCCGCGACGCGGTCACAGAACATCTCGAAGATGTAGATGTCGGGCATCTTCATTGGTTCGAGCTTCTTCGTGACGGTGCTGTAGTCAGTCCAGTACTCGAAGTGGTGGCGGTTGCGACCTTTATGGTGCATCCACGCCTTAGAGCAGCCCTCGACCTCACGCTCGCGCTCATTGGGACTTCGGTCACCCTGAAAATAGAGCACCCCGGGGATGAACTCAGTCGGCGAGAACTTGGAAAGATCGTGTGTTATACCGCGCCAGAAAATCCCCGCGTGGAAGCAGTGCTTCATGACCTGATGACGGTGCTGACAGATCGTCCTGAAATGTCCTTTAAGATTGGTGAATAGCATTATGTCCTCCTCAGTGTCTGCCGCTGATGTCGAGCACGCTGTCCTTCTCGATGAGGCGCCCGCTGATAATGCAGCGACCCTCACGGTAATCGGGTGAACTGAGCTTCCGCTCGATGATACGGACAGCCTCCTCAGCCATTTTGTTGATGTCCACCTCGACGGTAGTTATCGTTGGAATGCAGATGCTCGCGACGGTATAATTGTCGTAGCCCACCACGGAGATATCCTCCGGAACACGCACCCCCTTGGACTTCAGCGCCGATATAACGCGGAAAGCAGTCTCGTCGCAGTTGCAGACGAACGCAGTGGGCATCTCGTCGGGAAATTCGATCTTCTCGATTATCGTACCGTTCTCGAGACGGTCTTCTATCGTCCATTCCTTGCGGTATTCGAGCTCATTCTCCATGAGACATTTTATGTACCCGAGGAAGCGGTCGTTGATACTGCTGGTAGCGTTCATCGTGCCGAAGAAGCCGATATTCCTGTGACCTTTCTCGACGAGATAATCCGTGAGTATATATCCGCCGTAGTAGCTGTCGGAATTGACCGAATCCACGGGGTAGCGGTTGTCGTAGAAATCGACGAACAGCAGCGGAAGCGAGATACGGCTCAGCATAGCGACGTAGTTCCGCTTCATCTGTCCGATGACGATGACGCAGTCGATACTGCCCTCGGTTATCATATTTGGCATGGAAGCCGAATTTTCGGCGTCCGCGGTCACGCACTCATATATGGTGCAGACGTTCATCGCAGCGAGCTTGTTAGAGATAGACGCTGTCAGCTCCCAGTAGAACGACCCGCGTCCTCCCACGAACCTCTCGGACGTAAGCACGCCCACGTTCCTGCCTATCTTAGGGGCAGCAGCCCTGCGCGCGCCGGTCTTGGTATTCGACGGCTTATAGCCCATTTCCTCCGCCAGCTCGCAGATCTTCTGTCTCATCTGCCCGCTGACGCCGTCACGACCCGCGAGCGCGTTTGACACAGTCACGACGCTCACTCCGAGCTTCACAGCGATGTCCTGCATTTTAACTCCGTTTTTCAATCGCTCCACCTCTTCCTTTAAGAGTTTAACCACAACGATTATACCATATTTTAACCGATAATTAAAGTATCCGGGCGCATTTTTGTATGATGTATCAAATCTTTGCCAGCTGATTTATACACAATAACGAAAGCGGACCTTTTACAGTCCGCTTTCGGCTATATTTCCGGAGCTTCGCCGCCATAAGCCGGCTTGAATGGATAAACGTCGGCATAGCTGTCGCTTTCGCCGCCATGCACGGGCGGAGAGGGGATAAGTCCTGTCATATCGCCCCATGAAGCCGCAGGACAGACGTATTCGAGCCCGCCTGCATTCGGATCCGGAACGGGTATCTCCCGCTTTTTTCTCTTCATCTCATCATCTCCCGCAGGTATTATGTGCAGGAGAAGCGGCTTCATACATTTTATTTAAGGTATTTTTTAAGGTACTGCCCGGTGTAGGACTTTTCGCACTGCGCAACTTCCTCCGGCGTACCCTGCGCGACTATCCTGCCGCCGCCGTCTCCGCCCTCGGGACCGAGGTCGATGATGTGATCCGCGACCTTTATCACGTTCAGGTTATGCTCGATGACGAGCACGGTATTTCCCTGATCCGTGAGCCGCTGAAGGACGTCTATCAGCCTGTGAACATCCGCCGTATGCAGACCTGTCGTCGGTTCGTCGAGGATATAGATAGTCCGCCCGGTCGCACGCTTCGAGAGCTCGGTGGAGAGCTTCACGCGCTGAGCCTCACCGCCGGAAAGCGTCGTTGCCGGCTGACCTATCTTGATGTAGCCGAGCCCGACCTCCTGCAATGTCATGAGCTTTTTCGCGATCTTGGGTATATGCTCGAAGAACTCTACGCCCTCGTCCACGGTCATCTCGAGTACGTCGTAAATGGACTTTCCCTTGTAGTGGATGTCAAGGGTCTCGCGGTTGTATCTGCGCCCCTTGCAGACCTCGCACGGAACGTAGATATCGGGCAGGAAGTGCATCTCGATCTTGATGATACCGTCGCCCTCGCACGCCTCACATCGTCCGCCCTTGACGTTGAACGAGAATCGTCCGCTGGAGTAGCCGTGCGCCTTAGCGTCTGGAGTTTTCGCGAAGAGGTCGCGGATATCGGTGAATACGCCCGTGTACGTTGCCGGATTAGATCGCGGCGTGCGCCCGATAGGGGACTGGTCAATGCAGATGACCTTGTCGAGCTCCTCTACGCCGTCCATTCCGGCGAATCTTCCGCACTTGATACGCGCTCGGTTGAGCTTCCCCGCGAGGTACTTGTAGACTATCTCATTGACGAGTGAGGACTTGCCAGAGCCCGAAACACCTGTGACGCAGATGAGCTCGCCGAGCGGTATCTTCACGTCGATATCCTTTAGATTGTGCTCCTCTGCACCGCGCACCGTGAGGAACTTCCCCGTGCCGGTCCGGCGTTTTTTCGGGATCTCGATCTTTTTTCTGCCGCTGAGATACTGTCCCGTTATGGACTCCCTGCACTTCAGCAGCTTGTCCACGGTACCCGCGAATACGACCTGCCCGCCGTTGATACCGGCTCCGGGACCTATGTCCACGATGTAGTCGGCAGCGAGCATGGTATCATCATCGTGCTCAACGACTATGAGCGTATTTCCGAGGTCGCGCAGCCGTTTCAGCGTAGCGATGAGCTTGTCGTTGTCGCGCTGGTGCAGACCGATACTCGGCTCGTCGAGGATATAGAGCACTCCCACGAGCGACGAACCTATCTGCGTCGCAAGGCGGATACGCTGGCTCTCGCCGCCGGAGAGCGTCCCAGACGACCGTGACAGTGTGAGGTATTCGAGTCCGACGCTTTTCAGGAAGCCGAGGCGCTCGCGTATCTCCTTTATTATGCGTTCCCCGACAAAAATATCGTGCTTCGAGAGCTTTATCTCCGTAAAGAAATCGAACGCGCTCCGCACTGAAAGATCGGTCAGCTCACTGATGTTCTTGTCGCCGACCGTAACTGCAAGGTACTCATCGCGGAGCCTTTTTCCGTGGCAGACCGGACACTCGACCTCGCTCATGCATTCCTCGATGTCATTGCGCGAGTAATCGCTGTTGGTCTCTCTGTAGCGCCTTTCGAGGTTGTTTACAATACCCTCGAAGGGAGTGCGGTAAGTCCCTCCGCCGAGCGACCTCGGACGCCGCAGCTCGAGCATTTCGTCGCCAGTGCCGTAGAGGAATATGTCGAGTGCCCCCTTGGGCAGTTCCTTCACCGGGACGTCGAGCGGTATATCGTACTTATCCGATATCGCGCGGTAGTACATCAGTGAAACGGATGTCTCGTCGAGACTGTTCCACCCGGACGCCTTGATAGCGCCCTCGAGAATGCTCAGCTCCTTGTTGGGGACGATAATATCGGGGTCGATGTGCTTGAAAACGCCCAGACCCGTACACTTCGGACACGCACCGATCGGGTTGTTGAACGAGAACATCACCGGCTCGAGGTCGCCGACGCTTATGTTGTGCTCCGGGCAGGCGTAATTCTGCGAGAATATCATCTCCT
>JAEELF010000022.1 GCA_016288815.1 Ruminococcus sp. | reverse complement strand
TGTACATAAAGTCTCCTTGATCTGTTGGTCCCGAATCTTAAAGAATGCACATACAGTCGCCGAAGCTGAAAAATCTGTATTTTTCATCAACCGCGGTCTTGTACGCATTCATCGTATTCTCATAGCCCATGAAAGCCGAAACGAGCATGATGAGCGTGCTCTCCGGCAGGTGGAAATTCGTGATGAGCCCGTCAATGCACTTGAACTGATACGACGGGTAGATGAAGATGTCCGTGTAGCCCTCGCGCTCGGAGATATCCCCGTAGAACGTCGCGACGCTCTCGAGTGTGCGGCAGGTCGTCGTCCCGACCGCGATTACGCGCCCGCCGTTTTTCCTGGTCTCATTGATGAGGTCGGCGGTCTCCTTTGGAAGGTGGTAATGCTCGCTGTGCATTTTGTGGTCGAGGACATTCTCCTCCTTGACCGGGCGGAACGTCCCCAGCCCGACGTGCAGTGTCACGAAAGCGGTATTTATGCCCTGCGCACGGAGCTCATCGAGCATCTCGGGAGTGAAATGCAGCCCCGCAGTCGGAGCCGCCGCCGAGCCGAGCTCGCGCGAGTATACGGTCTGATAGCGCTCCTTGTTCTCGAGCTTTTCGGTGATGTATGGCGGGAGCGGCATTTGTCCCACGTCCTCGAGCGCTGTGAAGAAATTGCCCTCGCACTCGAACTGCACGATGCGGTTGCCGTCGTCTTTCACCTCGAGCACCTCCGCGACGAGCCTTCCGCCGCCGAAGCTGAACCTCGTCCCCACCTTAGCTTTCTTGCCGGGGCGGCAGATAATCTCCCATTTCTTGTCGCCCTTCTGCTCGAGCAGCAGGAACTCGATGAACGTGCCGTTGCCGATCTTCTCGCCGTAGAGGCGGGCGGGGATAACGCGCGAATCGTTCATCACGAGGAGGTCACCCTTTTTCAGGTACCTGCATAGATTATAGAAATGATCGTGGCTGACTGCGCCGGTAGCGCGGTCAACGCACATCATCCGTGAGGCGCTGCGCGGCTCTATGGGAGTCTGCGCGATGAGCTCCTCCGGGAGATCGTAGTAAAAATCAGATTTCAAAAGCTCCATTCTTCTGCTCCTTATTTTTTCAGGCTGCGGAGGTACTGCTTGTGCCCGTCGGGCACGCGGTAGCTCTCCACGGCTTTCTGTATGGTTTTGTTGTGCGTCCAGACGTCGAGGCGCCCCTGTTCAAGATAGGGGAGGACGTCGTCGTAGTTCTTGGCGAGCGCCGTCGCGAAGTACCACGCCCGCATCATGTTGACGTAGTATTCATCTGAGACTATCTCCGCGACCCTTTCTGCATATTCGTCCCGGAACCTCTCCCCGAGGAAGTACCTCATGAGAGCTCCCACTGCGAACCGGACAGTGTAGGTCTTCCCGGAAGCGAGCCAACTGTCAATGTACGGCAGGAGCTCGTCTGCGTGCTTTGCAAAGACTTTCGGCGAGAGCTGGTCGCAGGTCGCCCAGTTGTCGATATATGGGAGGAAGGCTTCGGTCAGCGCGATACAGCGGTCGAAGTCCTTAACGCCCGAGATGATGAAGGAGTGCAGCTGATCCTCATCGAAATATCGATGCGGGAGAGCATGCAGGAACTCATTCACATCATCGCGCCTGCCCAGCTCTTTTGCAAGAGCCCTCAGCTGCGGAGTACGCACCCCTATGAAGTGCTCCCGCTCGTGGGTGGGAGTGAGCTTGTGCTGGAAATCGGCGTATTTTTCGTCCCTGAGCCTCATGAGCTCAGCCTCTGTGTCATTGAAAATGCTCACGGCGGACTTCCTTTCAATAAATTTAGGTAAAATTTCCGAAAACTGTTGACAATGCCGGATTTAAGTGCTATTATAGTAGCAGGCAGAGGTGCGGCTGCGAATAGTACCTGTCCGCGGGATAACCAGTCCAATGGCGAACAGCGAAAGGCAATGCCGCCGAAGAGAGGTCTCCGGTAAATTCCTCTCTGGTCTCAGGCTCAACAGGTCTGTGACTGTCATCATTGTTGTGGTGGAGAGCTGTCGGCATTAAATGAATATGCCAGCATTTCTATTATAACGTATGATGAGCCGGTTTGCAACCGGTTTTCTTATTTTTATACATTTTTTTTAAGGAGAGGTCAATATGAAGCAGTACAACGTAGGTATCATCGGCGCAACGGGAATGGTCGGCCAGAGATTTGCTACACTTCTTGAGAACCACCCGTGGTTCAACGTCAAGGTGCTGGCAGCATCGCCCAGGAGCGCAGGTCAGACATATCAGGAGGCAGCAGGCAGCCGCTGGAAGATGACGACTCCCATGCCCGAGAGCATGAAGGACATGGTGCTCCTCGACGCGACCAACGACATCGAGAAGATTGCAGGAATGGTAGATTTCTGCTTCTGCGCAGTAGATATGAAGAAGGACGAGATAAAGGCTCTCGAGGAGGCTTACGCCAAGGCTGAGTGCCCGATCGTTTCCAATAACTCCGCTCACCGCTTCACACCGGACGTACCCATGGTAGTTCCGGAGATAAATCCCGAGCACATCGAGATAATCAAGGCACAGCGCGAGCGCCTCGGCACGAAGCGCGGCTTCATCGCAGTCAAGTCCAACTGCTCTATCCAGAGCTATGTTCCCGCACTCCACCCGCTTAGAAAGTTCGGTCTGAAGAACGTCCTCGCCTGCACATACCAGGCGATCTCCGGCGCAGGCAAGAACTTCGAGACATGGCCCGAGATGGTCGATAACCTTATCCCGTATATCGGCGGCGAGGAGGAGAAGTCCGAGCAGGAGCCGCTGAAGGTATGGGGCGAGATAAAGGGCAATGAGATCGTTAAGGCGACAGCGCCCAACATCACGACGCAGTGCCTGAGAGTCCCCGTTTCCGACGGACACACAGCAGCAGTATTCGTGAGCTTCGAGAACAAGCCCTCCAAGGAGGAGATACTCAGTCTGTGGGCAGACTTCAAGGGCGTACCGCAGGAGCTTGAGCTCCCGAGCGCACCGAAGCAGTTCATTCACTACTTCGAGGAGAACGACCGTCCGCAGGCTAAGCTCGACCGCAACCTCGAGGGCGGCATGGCAGTCTCCACAGGACGTCTCCGCGAGGACACACAGTACGACTACAAGTTCGTATGTCTCTCGCACAACACACTGAGAGGTGCAGCGGGCGGCGGCGTGCTTCTCGCAGAGCTCCTTGCAGCGAAGGGATACTTTGATTAAGCTGAGGGCACCCGGTATATAAATGCAGGAGCGGATATTATCCGACCGTAACAACAATTACAAATATACGCGGGACGCCGTAGGCGGCGTCCCCTACATCATACGATCACGGCGAAAGGAGAATTCCCATGAAAAATACAATCTTCACCGGCGCAGCCGTAGCGATAATCACTCCGATGAATGCCGACGGCTCAATAAACTACACCGAGCTCGGCGCGATCATCGACGACCAGATAGCAAAGGGCACTGATGCCGTAGTAATATGCGGAACGACAGGCGAGTCAGCGACCATGACCGACGACGAGCACCGCGACTGCATCAAGTTCGCAGTAAAGCACGTTGCGGGCAGGGTGCCGGTCATCGCGGGCGCAGGCAGCAACGACACACACTATGCGGTCGAGCTCTCCAAGGAGGCTGAGGCAGCAGGTGCGGACGCTCTGCTCCACGTCACTCCCTACTACAACAAGGCTACTCAGAAAGGTCTTATCGCCCATTTCACGGCGATAGCAGACGCAGTAAATATCCCGATAATCCTTTACAACGTTCCGAGCAGAACAGGCTGCGGCTTTGACGTAGCGACAGTAAAGGAGCTCGCAAAGCACAGGAACATCGCCGCTATCAAGGAAGCGAGCGGCAACATCAGCTATGTAGCGAAGATAGCAGCCGAGTGCGGCGACGACATCGACATCTACAGCGGCAACGACGATATGGTAGTTCCGGTGATGTCGCTGGGCGGAAAGGGCGTTATCTCGGTAGCGTCACACGTTATCCCGCAGGAGATGCACGACATGGTGCAGTACTGCCTTGACAACAACTACGCCGAGGCAACGAAGCTCCAGCTGAAGTATCTCGACCTCATCAACGACCTGTTCATCGAGGTAAATCCTATCCCCGTAAAGGAAGCGATGAACCTTGTCGGCTGGAACGCAGGACCCTGCCGTCTGCCGCTCTGCGAGATGACAGACGAGCACAAGGCAAAGCTCACAGCCACCCTCAGAAAGCACGGACTTATAAAATAATGCGTAATTCGTAGTGCGCAATGCGTAATTGACGGAGCGTATCTTACGTTCCGTCAGGTACACCGCACCTGCGCATGAAAACAAATCGCTGAAACGGAAGTGAAAATCATGACAAATATAGCAATATGCGGCGCAAACGGAAAAATGGGCAAGACCATCTACAACTGCATACAGGAGCGCGACGACTGCAAGGTCGTAGCGGGAATAGACATCTACACCGAGCAGTACGCGGACTTCCCGATAGTTGCGAAGCCGTCTGAGCTCCCCGTGAAGCCCGATGTCATCATCGACTTCTCCAACCCCGCCTCCCTCGACGGTCTCCTTGAGTACTGTCTCTCCACAGGCACCCCGCTCGTAGTCGCCTCCACAGGCTACAGTGACGAGCAGATAGCCCGCATAAAGAGTGCAGCACAGCAGATACCGGTCTTCTTCACGTTCAATATGTCCCTCGGCATAAACCTCCTTGTGGAGCTCGCAAAGAAGGCGGCTTCCGTCCTCGGCGACCGCTTCGACATCGAGATAGTCGAGAAGCACCACAACCAGAAGATAGATGCCCCGAGCGGCACTGCGATAATGCTCGCGAACGCCATAAACGAGACCTTCGACAACTCCAAGCACTACGTCTATGACCGCCACTCCCGCCGTCAGAAGAGGGAGAAGGCAGAGATAGGTATGCACGCTATCCGCGGCGGCACGATAGTCGGCGAGCACGACGTCATCTTCGCGGGACACGACGAGGTCATCACTCTCTCGCACTCCGCAGCGTCGAAGAGCGTCTTCGCGGAGGGCTCGATAAACGCCGCGATCTTCCTCAAGGACAGACCCGCAGGCCTCTACGACATGAGTATGCTCATCTGAGCGGGGAGGCACAATGCAGGATATCGGACAGGTCAGGGAATTCTTCAACGGCGACCGCTACGCAATGGAGACCGGCGCCCGTATAGACGAGATCGGCGACCATTACGCAAAGGTCAGCATGAACCTGAATGAGCACCACAGTAACGCAGCCGGCGGCGTAATGGGGGGAGTATACTTCACCCTCGCGGACTTCGCGTTCGCAGTAGCCGCGAACTGGCAGGAGCCGGGCGTGGTTGCGGTGGATTCGAGCATATCGTTCATCGGCGTACCGGCGACGGAGCAGATATACGCGGAAGCGCGGCTCGTTAAGGCGGGCAGGACGATAAGCTGCTACATCGTCGAGGTGCGCGACGGAAACGGCACTCCGGTCGCGGAGGTAAAGACCCTCGGCTACAGAAAATGTTAATATGCACAAATCGTTCGGCGGTGTTTTGTTGACATCGCCGAATTTTATTTGAGTATCGTCTTTTTTGGCTCCCGAAGTCACTTATAGGTGAAAAGACTGGCGAACGCCGGAAGGAGGAAGCGATATGAAAAAAGCATTAGCTATAGCTCTGGCAGCGGTGATGTGCACGGGGGCGTTCTCGTGCGGGAAAAAGTATAAGCAAGCTCCCGCAGAAGCGCTCACAGCCGTGAAGATAGGCGACGTCGCCTACTCGAAGGAGCGCATTAAGGTCCCGGAGGAGATAAAGGCGATATACACCTTTTCGCCGTACAGCGGGGAAGAGCGCTTCTTCATCTGCGGCATGGGACAGAAAGCCCCGCAGTTCTGGACGACAGACCTCGAGTTCACCGACTGCACCGAGCTCGCGATACCTGACTTCGACATCGGGTACAGCTACAACATCAGTGTCGCGGACGACGGAACGGTCATCGAGCTCGTGAACAAGGTGGACTACGGCGACCTGCCCGACCCCGATCCCGAGTCCCCGGACTACAACGAGGCTGAGTATAAGGCTGCGGCTGAGTACACCCTCGCGGTGAGGACCTACGACCCCACAGGCAGCCTTGTCAGCGACTGTCCCGTGACAGGCTACGGCACTGACCCCGATGACTCGACCTCGATCTCCACGATGACCGCGACAAAGGACATCGTCGTCGCCGAGCTTGATTTCCACTACGAGATCTTCGGCACGGACGGTAACTACATCGGTGAGCTTTGCCCCGGTGAGGACGATACCGTCGAGGCTGTCGGGACAGACGGCACGGACGTCGTCTGCGCGGTCAAGGACAAGGACGGGCTTATCCACATCAATAAGGTCGGGGCGGCTTTCGGCAGGCTCACGGAGACCGGCGTGACGTTCTCGACCGATGAAACGCTGTACGGCACCATCACCCCGGCGACCGGGGACTACAGTATGTACGTCCGCACCTACACGACTATATACGGCGTTAAGCGTGACGGCAGCGCCGTCGAGCCGCTGTGCAGCACGAGCAAGGCAGCCCACACCGCGCAGTCTGTCACAGGCTTCGGCATGAACGCGGCGGGGCAGTTCGTCCTCGTCGTGACCACGGAGGACTTCACCCCGTGCGTCGAGCGCCTGACCGAGATAGACCCCGCAGAGCTCGCAAACCAGCCCCTGCTGACGATCGGCTTCCCGTATCAGGACTACTACCTGTCGCCGATAATCAACAGTATGTCGAGTCAGGCGGAGGGCTACCGCGTGGACATCAAGTCCTATGACACGTCGAGCGACTCTTACATGGACGAGATCACGCAGGACGCTCTTGCGGGCGATCTGCCGGACATACTGGTAATGGACAGATCACACAGCTTCGGCGGCATTGACCTCGCAGGAATGGGCGCCCTCTGCGACCTTTACGAGTTCATGGACAGCGACCCCGGCTTCGGGCGGGACAAGTTCATACCGAACGTCCTGAACGCCTTCTCGGAGGGCGGCAAGCTCTACGCTATCCCGCACAAATTCAGCATTGACGCGGGCTATACCTGTAAGACGAAGTACGTCCCCGCAGAGGGCTTCAACGTCTGGACGGGGATGCAGATGCTGGATAACAAGCCCGAAACGATGATACGCTTCAACGAGTACAGTCCCGACGACACCAGCCGCCGTATGTGGTTCGTCGATAACAGGACGTGGGTGGACTTTGATGACCTGACGGTGAAGTTCGACACGCCTGAGTTCATAGAGTACCTGAACTTCGTGAAGCGTGCCCCGATAGACGGCGAGGAATACTACGCGAACATGGACTGGACAGAGGGCAGCCCTGAAGAGCGGAAGAACATCACCGACCAGCTCCGCGCGCTGATGGACGATATTTCGCTGTTCTACCAGCAGGGGATAGGCAGCTACAACCAGTACCTCACGATGAAGGAGGGCGTGTTTGCGGGAGAGCCGTTCACTATCCTCGGCACCCCCGACATGGAGGGCTCCCACATCAGACTTCAGGCGGCAGAGCCGTGCCTCTCGATAAACGCGACCTCGCAGAACAAGGACATCGCGTGGGACTTCATCAAGATACTGCTCGCGGACGAAGCCTACGAGACCCGATTCGACTGGGCAGGCTTTCCGCCGACTCTCAGCGGACTTGCCGCGCAGGAGGCACATGAGCGTCAGCCCCAGACCTACGGTGACCTTCCCGACTACGACGGCTATGTTTACTGGGCAGGCTACAAAGACGACGGAACGGTCGACGTCATGCAGGCAGGCTATGTGGACGACGATATCGTCGCGGCGGTGAATGAGCTTATAGATACAGCCGAGCCCGTGGCGAACAGCAGTGCGGGCTTCGGCTCCCTCGATGTGTCGAACGACTTCTATACCATATATTATGAGGAGGTAGACAAGTTCCTCAACGGTGAGTACACCGCCGAGCAGTGCGCGGAGATACTGCAAAGCCGCCTATCGATATTCATTTCGGAGCGCCTCGGATAAGCGGAGCTGACTGAGCGCATAATAATACTAAATATGTATAAATTCCGCTGGGAAACAATCTCCCGGCGGAATTTGTTTATGCATTAACAAAATGCAAAGACCTCCTCCCACACGCAGCAGCACCCTCTCAATATGCGTTGTCAGCACAAAAGTGATATCCGGTTTGCGCCTATCCTGCGGACAAATCCGGCGTCTGACCACAAATTGTGTACCGATAGTGTAAAAATAGCAATAATTGACCGGATAATAAAATCATAGCAAATAATGACTTGAAATGTTCACAAATGTGTAATAAAATATATACATAAGCTACGGGAACGGAGGGACACAGGGCGCTCGGCTCTGCGCTGTTCCGTAGGAAAAACTATCAATAAAAATTGAAAGTGAGGAATGATACGCGATGAAAATGAGCGGTATCAAAAAATTCTTGAGCGGTCTTATCGCCGGATTCGTGTGTATCTCGTCCCTGCCCGCTGTGGCAACTGAGATGAGCACGCACGCTGCTAAGACCCTCACCACAAGCCCGAGCCACACTCAGGAGACCGGCTGGTACAACGATTACCACCACGAGATCTGGCAGGCCGACACACCCAATTCGTCCACAATGACACTTAATGATGAGGACGGCGGATTCAGCACCACATGGAAGTGCGGACCGAACGGCTCGCAGGGTAACTTCCTTGCACGCCGCGGACTCTTCTACGGCTTAGATAATCCTAACCAGTGGGAAGATTACGGCGGATTCACCTGTGAGTTCGACTGCACCTGGTCGGCAGGTTCTTCTGGTAACTCCCGTATCTGTATCTACGGTTGGACACAGAACCCCCTCGTTGAGTACTACATCATCGAGGACTGGAAGAACTGGTCTCCCGCACAGGATCAGAACGCTCAGTACAAGGGCTCGGCTTTCATCGACGGAAGCGACTACAAGATCTACACCTGTGCAAGAAACTCGTATACTATCGAGGGCAATAAGCCTTTCACACAGTACATCAGCATTCGTCAGAATCTGAGAACATCAGGTACTATCAGCATCTCTGAGCACTTCAAGGCATGGGAAGCATTAGGCATGGAAATGGGTAATTTCTATGAGACTGCTTTCAACGTTGAGGGCTGGGAGAGCGACGGTTCCGCAACTGTTCACTGCACATTCACTACCGGAGAGACTACACCCGGTCCTCAGCCTACAGTTGAGCCCGACGAGAACGGTGACTACGTTGTATGCACCTTCGAGGACGGCAAGGACAATTTCTCCGGCAGAGGCAGCGCTTCTGTAGCGACCGATTCCGATAACTACTACTCGGGCAGCAAGTCCCTCGCAGTTACCGGCAGACAGGATAACTGGAACGGCGGCGAGATCAGCTTATCGAGCTCCGTATTCAAGGCTGGCAGCACATACAGCTTCAGCACAGCAGCCCTCCAGAACAGCGGCGAGGCTACGTCCCTGAAGCTCACGCTCCAGTACACCTCCGGCGGCGAAGAGAAGTACGCAGAGGTAGCTTCCGCCACAGCTCCGAGCGGACAGTGGACAAAGCTTGAGAACACATCGTTCACTATCCCCACAGGCGCATCGAGCATGAAGCTCTACGTTGAGGCTCCCGACAGCCTTACAGATATCTACATCGACGAAGTTCACCTCGGTATCGAGGGCAGACAGTCTCCCGTTGTTGACGGCGGCGGCACAGTAAAGGGCGCAGCTGCTACAACGACTACTACTTCTACGACTACAACTACAACTACAACTACAACTACAACTACTTCCACAACACAGAAGTCTGAGACTACTACAACTACCACAAAGCCCGCAACGGAGACTACTTCCAAGACTACAACTGCACAGCCGATCAACTACACATGGGGCGACGCAAACTGCGACGGTTCCACAAATATGTCTGACGCAGTAACTATCATGAGATCCAAGGCTGATCCCGACAGCTTTACGCTTTCAGCAAAGGGCGCTATACAGGGCGACGTTGTCGGCTCTGACGGTATCACGAACCTCGACGCACTCACTATCCAGCAGTTCGAGGCTGGTATCGTTACCAAGCTCCCCGTTGATTACCCCCAGGGCTATGACCCGTCTTCATCTACAACACCTCCCGTAGCTTCTTCAACTGCACAGCCTACAACAGCGGTTCAGACATCAGCCGTTGATACTACAAGCGAAGAAGTAACACATACGGTGGTTTTTAACCCAGATACCGTCTACATCAACAATTCATTTGACAACGGCATAAACAACTGGGAGCCCCGTGGAAACACGACTCTCAAGACCGACTCCGACAGCTACTACGCAGGCGGCAAGTCGCTCTATGTGACCGGCAGATCAAATGACTGGCAGGGCGCTGCCCTCTCGCTTGACGGTATCGTAAATGCAGGCGAGACATACAGCATTTCCGCTGCAGTAATGCAGCCCGGCAGCAGCGACGTCGAGATGAAGCTCTCCCTTCAGTACAAGGACGCTTCCGGCGAGACCTGCTACGACAATATCGCAAAGGCAACAGCAAAGTCCAAGGAGTGGACAGCTATCGGCAATACTGAGTATACAGTTCCCGCTGGCGCCACAAACCTCCTTTTCTACGTTGAAACTACAGATTCTCTCACAAACTTCTACCTCGACAACGTTCAGGTAGCGAGCAAGGGTATGAAGAGCGATGTAACTACAGGCGGCGGCACAGTGAATGTTCCTGAGATAAAGGGCCCTGAGGGCGTTGACATCTCTTGGATCGACCCGAGCAAGCCGATGGTTGCTATCAGTTTCGACGACGGTACAAGAGATCCTTCAAACGAGCAGAAGATCATCAACACTATCGCAGAAAACGGTTTCCACGCAACATTCTTCTACGTTGGTGACTGGATCACAAGTCCGGAAACAGTGCAGTACGCATACAGCAAGGGCATGGAGATCGCTAACCACACAACTACTCACCCTTACCTTACTAAGATCTCTGCATCTGAGATCCGCAGTGAGTACGACACAACAACTGCAAAGCTCAAGAGCATCATCGGTGCTGAGCCCTCCAAGCTCATGAGACTGCCTTTCCTCGACTGCAACGACACAGTAAAGCAGGTCCTCAATGACGTTCCGCTCATCAGCTGTGCAATTGATACAGCCGACTGGAACGGTGCTTCCAAGGACGCTATCGAGAGCACGATCAAGAACGCAATGAACAACGGCAGCCTTAACGGTGCTATCGTTCTCTGCCACGAGAATTACTCCACAACTTCCGCAGCAATGGCTGAGGTCATTCCGTACCTCAAGGATCAGGGCTGGCAGGTAGTTACGATATCCGAGATGTTCGCAGTCAAGGGACAGGAGCTTAACGGCGGTACTGTCTACACAAGGTGCGCATGATATAGTTTTCTACATTTTATTGATATCCCCAAAAAACGACCGGCGAGAGTAAGCTACCTTTATCGGAGCCGCGGTTCCGGACACAGATGTGTTCCGGTGATACGCTGCGGCTTCGGCAAAGGGAGCTCACTCAGCCGGTCGTTTTTTGTTATGTACAAATATCAATGCTACTATCTGTATAAAATCCACAAAGTTTTGCAATGCATATTTACAAAATGTGGAATTTGTGATATACTTAATAGCGGCTAAAAATAATTTGTGCAGTGGGGGTGGAAAATATGATAAAAAACCTTAAAGGTGACTTTGAGACTGTTGAATACGACGAGAAAAAATACGTCATGTTCTATGACAATACCGATAACGAGCCCTACCCCGTGCACTGGCATAATGCAGTGGAATTTATCATGCCGCTGAAGAACCACTATATCGTCAACGTCGCCGGCACGGACTTTGACTTCCGCGAAAATGAGGTGCTTATCGTCCCGCCCGGAGAGCTCCACAGTATGCCAGCCATACCAGGCAGGAGACTCATCTTCCAGTGCGACAACTCTATCCTCGGAGAGATACCCGCCCTCGAGGCGATAATGCGCTCCATGCACGCGCCCCTGATAATCAATTCCGACTACGACCGTGAGATACACGCGCTCGCTAAGAAGATGATGCTCGACGCAATGGAACTCTATTCCTCGCATTCCGAACTCGCCGACGTTAAGATATACATGGGTATACTCAGCTTCCTGCTTGCCCTGCGCGAGCACCAGCTTCAGGAGCAGAAGGCGTCCCTCGAGTGCGACGACGATCAGCTCGATGAGTACACCGAGAAGTTCGGCACGGTCATGAAGTACATCGACAACAACTATATGTACGACCTCACGCTCGATCAGCTCGCGGACGTCGCTGGCTACAGCAAATACCACTTCTCGCGTATCTTCAAGCAGTACAATTCGATGTCGTATATCCAGTACATCAACGCACGCCGCACGAAGGCAGCGGAGCAGCTTCTCCTTGACCCCGAGCTCCCGATAACGGAGGTCGCGATGCGTTCCGGCTTCAAGAGCCTGACCACCTTCAACCGCATCTTCAAGGACATCAAGCACTGCACCCCGACCGATTTCAAGCGGCTCTGCCAGAGCAATCTGACCGACAGCCTATAAACAAAAAAGGGACTTTTCAGTCCCTTTTTTTATTCTCTGTATGCCATGCCGAATACAGCACAGTCCTTAGTAACATAATAGACTATCGGTCCGAGCAGCGCGTCCTCGTCGGTGTGGAAGGTAACGCTGTAGCACATCTCCGGGGGAGTGCTGTCATAACCTAAAGGCAGGAAGTTTTCCGGCGTTTCGATGTATTCGACCTCCGGCTCGTACTTGTCGGTCGGCAATGGTTCGTCGATCTCATAGCCGTTATCGTACATATAAGCGTAGTAGTTTGCATAAAACTGCAGGTGACCTGCCTCATTTTGCTTGGGTATCTCGGAGTTCGGCGGCGGAAGTACTTCGTTCGCGACCTCCTTGAAGTGTTCGTAGTCCTTCAGCCTGTAGTAGGAGATGTGATCCGCATTATCCACAGCTTCATACCTGCCCTCTGACTTTGGCTGAATACTTTGGCTGACGTAGCAGACAACGCCGCTTGGGAATACTATAATGAGCCTGAAATCACTTTCATCAAGATACTGAAAATCATACCAAGGTTTGACCAAATTATTCCATTGCTCATAATCATTTGTGGTATATTCTTCCTCGGGAATAAATTCGAGCGTGCTGCTTGTGAACAGCTCGTTGAGCTTTTCACGCCCCTCATAGGAGATCGCTTCCTGAGGATATACATGATACCAGTTATGTGGGCATTCCACAATAACAGGCATGATGTCTGACTGCAATTTTTCGGTGGTATAAATACCATCGTAGTAGCACTTCCCGCTGTACTCTATCTGAGTAAAGTCCCCGAAAAGATACTCAACTGTTCCGGTGTCCTCCACGTTCAGACCGAGAAGATCGCGTATCTCCTTGGCAAGCTCGTCGTTGTCGGTGTCGTAGTATGTGACGGTGTCCGTGTATGCGGTGCCGTCTGTCCGTACGCTCGACGTAAAAGTAATACTCCCGCCGCAGATATTTACCGAATAATAGGCGTTTTCAGCCAGATAGTCGAACCCCACGCTCTCCCCGTTCATGATAGTGGAGGGCTGGTCTGCCTGTTCGAGGGTGACGCCGCTGAGGAGGTCACGGATAGCCTGCTGCTCCTCCGCAGAGACGTCCCCGTAGGTCTTACGGTAAAAGTCGCTCCCGAAGAAGCCGTAGATGTCGAGTACGTCCGAGGCTTCATCTGCGGGGCTTTCGGTCATATCATCTGCCACGGAACTCACGGGTGCTTTCTCGGAAACCGCGGAATTTCGCCCGAATCTGCTCATCGCGTACACCGTCCCGCCGATACCTCCCGCGAGCACGGCGCACGCCGCGATACCGGCAGCAGTCCTCGAAAAACTACGCCCGCCGACTCTCTCAACGCCGTAAACACTGGAATTTTCGGCTTCTGTGTCACTTTCGCCGCGTACGGACTCAGCACATTTTTCTGTTATACGGGATCTCATGTCTTCCGGCATGACTATCCTGTCAGCCGCTATTTTAAGCCTTTTTTCGATCATAAATACTCCTTTCTGTACTTTTCCTCAAGCAGCTTCCGACCCTTTGCGAGGCGCATCTTCACCGCAGAGGGCGACTTATTTATCATCTCCGCTATCTCGTTCACCTTGTAGCCCTCGATGTAGTGCAGCGTGAGGACTTCCCTGAATTTCGGCGTCAGTTCCGTTAAAAGACCGATGAGACGGTTATCTTCGGTGTTGCCGGGAATGTTTTCGAGAATATCTTCGTCGAGCGGCGTGAACCATTTTCGCTTGCGGAGCATATCGCGGCACTTGTTCGCCGCAACGGTTATCAGCCACGCTTTTTCGTGCTCATTTCCGCGAAATTCCGGCTCGTAGCGGATCAGCTGCATGAACGTTTCCTGAACGGCGTCTTCAGCGTCGGAGCTGTTCCCGAGCATGACGAGACACAGCCGGTAGAGGCTGTCGCCGTAGGTCTCGACGGCTTTTTTTATTTTTTCACGATCCACCGCATCATCTCCTTTCACTAAGTACACGAACGAGCGGGCTGAATGGTCAGTTTTTTCTTAAAAAAAGACGCCGAGGGGAGCCCCTCTGGCGTCTTTGAGCTATCTGATAAAAATGTATGTCGTGTAGACCGCGTATACACCGAGCATCGCAATGCCGTGCCTGCGCAGCAGCTTCTTCCTCGGCACGCAGAATGCCATGACGAGCAGACTCACCGCGATCAGCGCTATCGCGTCGATGAAGTTCAGCAGCGAGAACCCGATCGGCGATATCGCCGTCGCGATACCGAGCACGAACAGGATATTGAAAATGTTCGAGCCGATGACGTTTCCGAGCGCCATTTCGAGCTCGTTTTTCTTCGCGGCGACGACCGACGTCACAAGCTCCGGGAGGCTCGTCCCGAGGGCGACCACGGTCATTCCGATGAGGTTGTCCGACATACCGAACGAGCGGGCGATGTCCGACGCGCCCTGCACGACCATTTGTCCGCCGGCTGCGATACCCGCGATACCGCCGAGTATGAACAGCAGACACTTCCACACTGGCATTATCCTGTACTCCTCCGCGTTGCCGTCGGGACCCGTTTCACGGGCTTTTTTTGCCGAGAGCACCATATTAACGAGGAACATCATGAACAGCACCAGCAGTACGACACCCTCGAGCCTGTCAACGCTCTTGCCCAGCCAGCCCATTCCGAGCAGCGCGCCCGCGGCAAGTATCGACAGGGGAAAGTCCTTGCGGAGCGTTTCGCCGCTTATCGGCAGGGGACACAGCACCGCGCACAGTCCGCAGACGACCATGAGGTTGAAGATGTTCGAGCCGACTGCGTTGCTTATCGCGAGCTCGTTCTTGCCTGCAAGCGACGCGGTCACGCTGACCGAGGTCTCCGGCAGGCTCGTTCCCATTGCGACAATAGTCATACCGATGATGAGCGATGGCACACGCAGACGCTTCGCGACGCTCGAGCTGCCGTCCACGAAGAAGTCCGCGCCTTTTATGAGGAGGACAAAGCCTCCGATGAGCAGTATATATTTCAGCATTATTTTCTCCTTGGAAATCCCATTTTTGTTAAGTATCAGGTTCAAGATTTAGTTGGTGCATCAATAATCATTATATCATGCATGGGAGCGCTTTGCAATACGTTTTGACAAATTGTACCAAAAATCGGCGGAATATGAGAAAAATCTCCGCGAATCGCAGAAAATTCCCAAATGCCCGGTTTTTCCTTGAAACGGACGCGCCCTTGTGTTATAATTGTAAATTGGTGAAATTCTGGTTCGGAGGTATTTTATGACGGCACAAATTTTTGCTGTTATCATCTTTGCGGGAATGTTCATAATGATCGTTCTCGACAAGATAGAGCGGCATTGGGTCACTCTCGGGAGCGGCGTGCTCACGCTCGCAGTCGTTTTCGGGATCTGCATGAGGAGTGGCGAGGCGATATGGAACACGCTCGCGCTCAAGGACTTTGCGACGAAGGAGTTCTGGTATCAGGTGACCGAGAGCGAGAGCAGCGGCATCAACTGGTCCACGATAATCTTTATCGCGGGAATGATGGTAATGGTCGAGGGCATGGCGAAAGCCGGGTTCTTCCGGTGGCTCTGCATGAGGATAGCCTACTTGGTAAAGTGCAGGACCATGGCGATATTCATTACGTTCATGCTCATGTCGGCGGTGCTTTCGATGTTCATAGACAGTATCACGGTCATCATGTTCCTCGCGGCGGTGACTATCGAGCTCGCGCAGCTGCTGAAGTTCAATCCTGTCCCGATGATACTCTCGGAGATATTCTGCGCGAACCTCGGCGGAAGCGCCACGATGTGTGGTGACCCGCCTAACATAATCGTTGGAACGTCGCTCGGACTGTCGTTCTTCGACTTCCTCACGAATACGGGCCTTATCGCGGGTATATCCCTCGCGGTATCAATGGTGTTCCTGTACTTTGCGTTCAGGAAGGAGATAGTCGCCGGCGGAAATGCGCCCGTGGATATGTCCAAGCTGCCCAAGCCCTCGGAGGCTATCACAAATAAAAAGGACTTCATCGTCAGCAGCCTCATTTTCGCCTGTGCGGTGGTGCTCCTTGTAACTCACGCGACTACACATCTAACCGTGGCTACGATAGGTCTGTTCATCGCAGCGATAACTCTCCTGACCGCCGGAAAGGACGCTTTAAAGCTCCTGAAAAAGGTCGATTACAAGACCCTCATATTCTTCGTCGGGCTGTTCATCGTCGTGAGCGGACTCGAGGAGACAGGCATCCTCAAACTCATCGCTAACTTCATCGGCGATATCAGCGGCGGAAACGTTTACCTCATGATCGCGATAATCCTCTGGATCTCGGCGATAGCGAGCGCCTTCGTGGACAACATCCCCTTTGCGGCGACTATGGTGCCTGTGATACAGAGCCTTTCGGCGTCGGCGGGTGTCCCGATAAATACGCTTGCGTGGTCGCTGTCTATCGGTACTGACATCGGCGGAAGCGCTACCCCGATCGGAGCTTCTGCTAACGTTGTCGGAACGTCCGTGGCTGCGAAGAACGGCTACCCGATAAGTTGGGGCAGATACTGCAAAAAGATCGCTCCCGCAACTGTGATAGTCCTCGCGATATCAACTGTATATATCTTCGTAAGATACCTATAATAGACTGGAGGAATCAGCATGGCACAGCTTATAATCTCGGTCGGACGTGAGTTCGGCAGCGGCGGAAGAGTCATCGCGGAGGCTCTCGCGAAGAGGTTCGGCATACCGATATACGACCGTCACCTCATCACGGAGATAGCCAACAAGACAGGCATGACTCCCGAGGAGATAGAAAAGTACAATGAGGCTCCAAAGCACCACATCGTTTCGCGCTCTGTACGCGGTTTCAGCAACTCCATCGAGGACAATATCGCGGAAATGCAGTTCAATTTCATCGAGGAGCGCGCAAAGAGCGGTGAGTCCTTCGTCGTGGTCGGACGCTGCTCGGAATCGAAGCTTAAGGTGTATCCCGCGCTCGTTTCGCTGTTCGTCCTCGCGGACATGGACGCCAAGATAAAGCGCGTCATGGAGATATACGACCTCTCTGAGTCCGACGCGAAGGAGTTCATCACCAAGAAGGACAAGAAGCGCAAGCGCTACCACAACTACCACGCGAACGGCTCGTGGGGCGATTCGAGGCTCTATGACCTCAGTATCAACAGCACCCGCCTCGGTATCGACGGCACTATCGACTTCCTCGAGAAGTACGTCCGTGCGCGTATCGGCGAATAAATGATCTGACAGACCGGAGGGGACTCCCTCATCGGTCTGTTTTTGCTTGCATTTATATCTGTTTTATGGTATAATCAATGTATATCATCACTACGCGGGAGGTAAAAATGAAATACACTCAGGGAAAATACATCATCGCTGAAAAGTCGGCGATAGCTCGTGAGATATACAGCTTCACGATATCCTGTCCGGAGGTCGCGCAGGTCGCTCAGCCGGGACAGTTCGTACACATCAGGGCTAACGGCTTCACGCTGCGCCGCCCTATCTCTATCTGCGGGATCGACCCCGTGAAGGGCACGCTCCGTATTGTTTTTGAGATACGCGGTGAGGGTACTGCTGAGATCGCGAGGCTCAATAAGGGCGACCTCATTGATATGCTCGCGCCGCTCGGTCACGGGTTCACGCTCATGGACACCGACAAAAAGGTCGCGCTCATCGGCGGCGGTATAGGTACTCCGCCTATGCTCCCGCTTGCACAGCACTACGGTTCAAAGGCTGTCGCGATAACCGGGTTCCGTAATTCCTCTGCTGCTATCCTGCAGGAGGATTTCAGAAAGACCGGGGCGGAGGTCGTGCTCTGCACAGATGACGGCTCTGCCGGGATCCACGGGTTTGTGACGGAGCCGCTCAGTGAGCTCGCAGCCAAGGGCGAGCTCGGGGCTGTGTTCGCGTGCGGACCTATGCCCATGCTGAAGGGCGTGGCAGCAATTTGTAAGGAAAACGGCATTTACTGCGAGATCTCGCTCGAGGAGCGAATGGCTTGCGGTATCGGCGCGTGCCTCGGGTGCGCGTGCAGGACTGTCCGCAACGACGAGGAATACTTCGCGCACGTCTGCAAGGACGGTCCCGTATTCAAGGCTGAGGAGGTGCTCTGGTAATGGCTGATATGTCTGTAAAGGTCTGCGGCGTGGACTTCAAGAACCCCATAATCCCGGCTTCGGGAGTGTTCGGCTACGGGCGCGAGTACGAGGAGCTGTTCCCGCTCAGTAAGCTCGGCGGTATCGCGACCAAGGGCACTACTCTCCACAAGCGCACGGGCAACCTCGCTCCCCGTATCGCTGAGACACCCGCGGGTATGCTCAATTCCGTCGGGCTTCAGAACCCAGGTATTGACCATTTCATCGAGACCGAGCTGCCCTATCTGCTCACGAAGGACCTCGTTGTCCTTGCGAACATCGCTGGCTCGACTCCCGAGGAGTGCGCACAGGTCGCGGAGAAGCTCGACGCAACGGACGTCCACATGATAGAGCTCAACATCTCCTGCCCGAACGTCAAGCAGGGCGGCGCTGCTTTCGGAACGAGCTGCGATATGGCGGCTGAGGTGACACGTCAGGTGAGAAAGGTCACTAATAAGCCGCTCGTGGTGAAGCTCTCTCCGAATGTTACGAGCATCACCGACATCGCAAAGGCGGTCGAGGCTGCCGGTGCGGACGCGGTATCGCTGATAAATACCCTACTCGGAATGAGGATAGACATAAATACAGGACGCCCGATCCTCCGCAATAATGTGGGCGGAATGAGCGGTCCGGCGGTGTTCCCGATAGCTGTTCGCATGGTATGGCAGGTCGCTAACGCCGTGCAGATACCCGTCATCGGAATGGGCGGTGTTTCGTCCGGCAGGGACGCCATCGAGCTCATGATGGCTGGCGCGAGCGCAGTGCAGGTCGGTGCGGCTATCTTCACAGACCCCTGCGCTCCCGTGCGTATCGCCGAGGAGATGAACGACTGGCTCGACGCTAAGGGTATCAGCTCGGTGCGCGACATCATCGGCACTGTCAAGCCGTGGTGAGGGCTGAGCCATGGTAATAATGTCAGTTGATTTCGGAGACTCGCGCACCGGTATCGCGGTGTGCGGAAAGAGCGAGATGATCGCCTCGCCGGTCACGGTGATAAACGAAAAAGACTTCAATGAGTGCATAAAAAAGACCGCTGCCCTCGCGAAAGAGCAGCGTGCAGAGGAGGTAGTCGTCGGCTACCCGAGGAATATGAACGGCACCGTCGGCGAGAGGGCTGAGAAATGCCAGCTTTTCGCGGACGAGCTCGCGAAGCTCATCGACTGCCCCGTAAAGCTCTGGGACGAGCGCTGCACGACCGTTTCCGCGCACAATTACCTCAATGTCACCAACACGCGCGGCAAGAAGCGCAAGGCTGTCGTGGACGCCGTCGCCGCCGTCATAATCCTCGAGAGCTACCTTGAATTCCGGCGAAATACCGGAGCTACATGATGATCGACTTTATATCGTCGAGCAGGCTGCCGGCTGCCTTGAGGGTCTTGTTCGCGTCGCGCTTTAGGCTGAACTTCTTCATCGGCGGCGCCGCCGTGAAGGCGTAGTATGCAAAGCCTGCAAGAGCTCCGGCTGCGGCGCTCTTCGTCAGTGTTTTTACGTCCATGCTGAGACCTCCTTTCTGCCGGAAATTACCGGCGTGAGTGCGGTACTCCGCACGGATAGTGTCTGACCCTGCGCAAATAATATACATGGAGATATTTTTCATGCACAACCTGAACATAGTGCTCGTCGAGCCGCAGATACCACAGAATACCGGCAATATCTCCCGCACCTGCGCGGTCACGGGAGCGCGGCTGCACCTCGTCCGTCCGCTCGGTTTCGAGGTAACCGACAAGCAGCTCAAACGCGCCGGTCTCGACTACTGGGACAAGCTCGACATCACCTACTACGACGGTCTGGACGACTTTTTCAGCAGGAATCCGGACGGGAAATTCTTCTATTTTACGACGAAGGGACGGCGTGTCCACAGCGAGGTCAGCTATCCCGACAATGCATATATCGTATTCGGCAGAGAGGACAGGGGACTCCCGGAGGAGCTGCTCCACGCGAATCCAGACAGCTGCGTGCGTATCCCCATGAGGAACGAGCTGCGCAGCCTGAACCTCTCGAATTCCGTCGCGATAGCCGTCTATGAAGCCCTCAGACAGTGGGATTATCCCGATCTTTCGCGCGAGGGCAAACTCACTAAATATGAATGGTAAAGGAGAAAACACAATGCAGAAGATAATTATTCTCACAGACTCGTGCTGTGACCTCCCCAAGGAGACTATCGACGAGCTCGGCATAAAGGTGCTTCCGTTCGAGCTGAGCATAGCAGGGGAGTCCTTCCGCGAGATATTCGACAAGTCCACCCAGGAGGTCTACGACCTTATGGCTTCCACCGACGAGATACCCAAGCACTCACAGATCTCGCCGCTCACTTTCGAGGAGACCTACAAGGAGCTCTTTGAGCAGGGGTACACCGACGTTATCCACGTTTCGATAAACAGTCAGGGCTCGGGTACATATAATAATTCTATCCTCGGCAAGAACGATTTCTTCGAGAATAACCCCGAAGCAGCGGGCAAGATGAACATATACAACCTCGATTCCAGGTCCTACAGTATCCTCTACGGCTACCCGATAATGGAGGCGGCAAAGATGATACGCAAGGGCGAGACCGCCGAGAATATCGTTGCGTACTTCGAGGACTGGTTCAACGTCACTGCTATGTACGCTGTTCCCTACACGCTGAAGTACGCGCGCAAGTCCGGACGTGTCTCCGCAGCGAAGGCTTTTGCGGGCGAAATGCTCGGACTGAAGCCCATTATCGAGTTCGCGGACGGCTCGACCAACACCGTTGACAAGATACGCGGCGAGAAGAACATCGTTGCGAAGCTCGTGGAGTGCGTCGAGAAGCGCATGACTCCTCAAACTCCGTACATCATGCTGTGTGGCAGGGATGACACTCTCGCTAAGGAGATCGAGAAGGAGCTGACCAAGAAGTTCGGCAGGAAGGCTGAGATGTACAGCCACATCGGGGCGGTGGTCTCCGCCAATATCGGTGCGGACATCGTTGCGGTGCTCATCAGGAGAAAGAATAAGTAAGCTGAAATGCCATAAATTTGCTGTAATATTGCCCATGCCGCGAGTAATAATACTATCACGGCATCAATCTCAACTTTAAGGAGTTAAAACAATGAGCGATAATAACAGCAATAAGGGTACAATGACTCAGAAGGGCAGAGAGGCTCTCGACAGATTCAAGATGGAGTCTGCTTCTGAGCTCGGCGTTAACCTCAAGTCCGGCTACAACGGTGACCTTACTTCCCGTGAGGCTGGTTCTATCGGCGGACGCATGGTCCAGAAGATGATTAACGCATACAAAATGCAGTAACAGAGCATAACAAAAGGCAGTCCTCGCGGGCTGCCTTGCTTTTTTATCAACAAAAAAGGACGCCCCGGGGGAGCGTCCTTTGTATTTGCGTCGTTCAGCTATTAGCCGAGCTCTGCGAAGTACTTGATAGTTCTTACCATCTGAGATGTGTAAGAATTCTCGTTGTCGTACCAGGAAACTACCTGAACCTCGTAGAGGCCGTCGCCGATCTCAGCTACCATTGTCTGTGTAGCATCGAAGAGCGAGCCGTACTTCATGCCGATAACGTCAGAGGAAACGATCTGATCCTCGTTGTAGCCGTAGGACTCGGAAGCAGCAGCCTTCATAGCAGCGTTGATGCCTTCCTTAGTAACGTTAGCGCCCTTAACTACAGC
>JAEELF010000021.1 GCA_016288815.1 Ruminococcus sp. | reverse complement strand
CGCCGAGAACGCCGCCCTGATATGCAGCACCGAGAGCTACGCACTCATCAGGGTTGATGCCCTTGAATGGGTCCTTGCCGATGAGCTTCTTAACAGCTTCCTGAACAGCAGGGATTCTTGAAGAACCGCCGACCATGAGGACCTTATTGATCTCTGAGATATTGAGTCCGCTGTCGCTGAGAGCCTGTCTTACAGGTCCCATAGTAGCTTCTACGAGGTCAGCAGTAAGCTCGTTGAACTTAGCCTGTGTAAGAGTAAGATCAAGGTGCTTTGGAGTACCTGTAGCGTCAACAGTTATGAATGGGATATTGATGTTTGAAGTAGTAGTAGAAGAAAGCTCTATCTTAGCCTTCTCAGCAGCGTCCTTGAGTCTCTGAGCAGCCATCTTATCAGCTGAGAGGTCTATACCCTCAGCCTTCTTGAATTCGTCAACGATCCAGTTGATGATACGCTGATCGAAGTCATCACCGCCGAGACGGTTGTTACCGGCTGTAGCGAGAACCTGCTGAACATCTTCGCCCATTTCGATGATAGAAACATCGAAAGTACCGCCGCCGAGGTCGTAAACCATAACTGTCTGTTCTTCTTCCTTATCGATACCGTAGGAAAGAGCAGCAGCAGTAGGCTCGTTGATGATACGTCTTACGTTGAGGCCTGCGATCTGACCTGCGTCCTTGGTCGCCTGTCTCTGGGAGTCAGTGAAGTAAGCAGGAACGGTGATGACAGCTTCAGTTACAGTCTCGCCGAGGTAAGCCTCAGCGTCAGCCTTGAGCTTCTGGAGTATCATCGCGGAGATCTCCTGCGGGGTATAGTTCTTGCCGTCGATCGCTACCTTGTAGTCGCTGCCCATGTGTCTCTTGATAGAGGAGACTGTTCTGTCGTGGTTGGTGATAGCCTGTCTCTTAGCCACCTGACCTACGAGACGCTCACCGTTGTTTGTGAAAGCGACTACGGACGGAGTAGTTCTCGCGCCCTCGCTGTTGGGGATAACGACGGCGTTGCCGCCCTCCATAACAGCTACACATGAATTAGTTGTACCTAAGTCGATACCGATTACCTTTGCCATAATTTATTCCTCCTGTAATAATGCTTAATGTGTAATACTTAATGCTTAATGCTTAATGCGTAATTCGTAATCAATGGTGTCGCCTGACGGCGATATATTTGAAACACATGATTGTCATTCAGATACGTCCGCGCAAGCGGACACATTCAATTACGCATTACGAATTCACTAAAGCGCCACTGCGACCATAGCCGGTCTTATCAGCTTGTCGCCGAGCATATAGCCCTTCTGGTAGACCATGCAGACGTGGTTGCTGGCGTAGTCAGTACCGTCGAGCTGCTGTATCGCGTTGTGGAAGTTCGGGTCGAATTCCGCCCCGAGAGCTTCTATCTCCTTGACGTTCATCTTCGTCAGGAAATCCGTGAGCTGGTTGAAGATCATCTGCATACCGTTCTTGAAATTCTCGTCGGTACACTCAGACTCCATTGATCTGCCGAAGCTGTCGATGACGGGGAGAAGATCCTCGATACACTTTGCGGAAGCGTTCATATAGGTCTCCGTCTTTTCCTTGGCTGTGCGCTTGCGGTAGTTGTCGTACTCCGCGAACAGTCTCAGGTACTTGTCGTTCGCCTCGCTGAGGGCTTCCTCGAGCGCCGCATACTCAGAAGCGGTGTCGTTATATTCGCTGACTGCATCGTCCTCGTCGGAAGTTTCCGCGGACTCTTCTGCGGGAGCTTCGTCTGCTGCTGTCTCTTCCGCAGTCTCCTCCGGAAGAACGGTCTCGTCAGTCATTTCCTTGATATCGTCCATTCAGTCTGCTCCTTTCAGTCCGGCGGAGCGGAATCCGTATCCGCAGCCGGCGGTATATTTTCTTCGCCGCCCGACATGAGGTAGGATATCCTCTGTGTCAGGTAATCGACGTAAGGGATTATCTTTTTGTAGTCCACTCTCATCGGACCTATGACTCCGAGAGAGCCTGCCTCCCTGCCGCTCTTGCGGTACTTGGAGACTATCATGCTCGAGTTCCCGATAGCGAACGTGCCGCTCTCTTGCCCGAACTTGACCTGTATGCCGCTGAACGTCTCCTCCAGCATGGAGCTGAGGTCGTCCTTGTGCTCGATGAACCGCACGACTTCCATTTTATCGAGGTCGTCGCACGAGAGGAGCTTTTCCCCTCCGCTGAGCGTGAGTTCCTGCTGCCGCAGGTCCTCCGAGAGCTCACATATGCCCTTCACCAGCGGTGAAAGCGACACCATGTACGCGCTTACCGCAGCGACCATCTTGTCGAACATTTCCTCCGAAAGCTCATCGACCGAGACGCCGTTGAGGTTCTCCTCGATGTATCTCGTGAAGAATTCGAGCTGCTCGTGGCTGAGGTCGAATTCAAGCCTGCAAGCCTTGTTCTTTATGCTGCCGCTCGAGGTTATGAGCAGTATGACGTAGAGCCGCTTGCCTGTGGGAATGACCTCCACCTTCGATATCACCGAAAACCGCGGGACTGCGTTCGTCACGACCGCAGCGCACTGCGTGAGCTCCGTGAGCGCCGCAGCGGCGTTCTGCACGAGAAGCTCCTCGGGGGTATCGCTGTCGCCGAGCATATCGTCGAGCCTTTCCTTCTCCTCGTCCGTGAGGCTGGGAGGCGTCATCAGCTCGTCGATGTAGAGCCTGTAGCCCTGAAAGGTGGGGACTCGTCCGGCTGAGGTATGGGGCTGCTCGAGGTATCCGAGCTGCTCCAGCGCCGCCATATCATTTCTTATAGTGGCGGCGGAAACGTTTATGTGTTCCAGCTGGGAGATCGCTTTGGAGCCGACCGGCTCGCCCGTGCGGACGTATTCATCGACGACGGCGGCGAGTATTTTCAGTTTTCTGTCATCCACGGCCCTCACCCTCCTAACTGTTTAGCACTCACGGGGGCTGTCTGTTAGCACTCTTGCTCCCCGAGTGCTAATTATAATTTACCACTATTATACCGTATTGTCAAGGGTTTTATACATTTTCGTCATTTTTAACAAAAAGAACCTGCGCTGGAATATGTTTTGACGCAAAAACAGCAGGCTTTCATGCCTGCTGTTCCTTTACGATATCACCATTCTTCGCTGTAATCGTCGTCAGTGTCGTCGCTGTCCTCGCCGGAGTTTTCATCGTCCAACTCATCGCCGTCCGACTCCTCATCGGAGCTCTGGTCAGACGCTTCATCGGAAGTTCCTTCCGTCTCGGGTGCCTCACCGACGTACACCGTCACGATGAAGCCGTCGGAGTTGTTGCCGGAAATGGCGCTCTTCACGCCGTTCGGGACGGGGATATTCGCCGTATCTGCGCTGAAATCAGCCGCGACGTAGTACACTTCGTATAGCTTGCCGTTGTCGTCCGAGAACGACAGGTGCGAAGTGCCTGTCGGGTCATAGGGGTGCTCCTTGAGCAGCTCCATGTATTCCTCCATTGTGAGGCTGTTTTTCCACATATAATATGCGTGCGGAACGCCGACGTAGCGGAAGTGCCAGGGCTCATACTGTATCTCGGTGATGTCCTCCTTGCCCTCGGGATAGCGCAGGATATAGCCGTATTTCCAGCAGTTCTCCGCGAACCATGAATACTCGCCTGTGCCGTCGAAATCGTAGTCGGGAATGGTCGAGAAGTCGATAGCGTAGCCGGATTCGTGCTCGCTGTAGCCGGGCTTCGCGACGCGCGCGGAGGGCTCGTCCTCGCCGAGGGAAGCATCATAGAGCTCCTGCTGGAACTCTCTTGTGCGGTATGAACCGTAGATCGTGAGGTTGTCGATACCGGTCTTATCGTAGAAATCCTCGATCATCTGCGCGAGGGGCTCGTAGGCGGGCTCTGCGATCATATAGCTGTAGTCCACGGTCGTGAAGCAGGTCCTGCCGGTCTCGTCGTTCATCTCGAGGATGCTGACGAGGTCCTCACCGCCGCCGATGTACTCGTTGTAGTTGTTGACGAGGATGAGCTCGCCCTTGAAGATGTCGGTGAGCGGACGGGAGACTGTATCGTAGATGACCGCGTTGGGGTCGGGGGCTTCGGTCGTGTTTTCGGGGAGCTCGGCGACGTCGGTAACGTCCGCGAAGGGCGACGTGCCCACAGTCTGGGAGCGGTCAGCCACGCCCTTTATCAGGTAGCCGCCCGCGCAGATCACAGCCGCACTGATGATGAGCTCCGTCACGAATTTAGTGCGGCGGATACTCTGCTCCTTGCTTATTTTTGTATCTTTAGGCATTTTAATACTCCTGTTCTGACAGTCCGGAGGTCCGATGAGCTCCGGTGAGATATCGGTGCGATATCAGCTTTGTAGACTATTATATCACACTTATTCGTGAAAATATAGGGTTTCCGTCGCATCTTTGGCATATTGCACAATCAAGCCGAGAGATTCATGTTTGAGTTTGTGCAATGTATAGACGACTTCCTCCGCTGCGTCCAGAGCCACACTTGCACCACATTTGTGAATTGTGCACTAAAAATCGCTGTTTCCGTTGTTACTGATGTGAATGTGATACAATAAAAACGCAGGGTTTAGCGCTAATTGCACAATCTTTTGAAAAACCCCTTGAATTTGCGGAGTATTGGTGTTATAATGTACTTGTAAGAATATGGTCGTTTTCAGGCGCGACTCCGGTCAACAGCCTGTTTTTTCAACTCTCCGCTATCCGCCTGCGAAGTGCGTTCGCGGTCAACGGCTGCGTTTTTACAGTTTTAAGGAGTGATTTGATGATTTGTCCCGCGTGCGGAACCGAAAATCCGAACAAATTCAAGTTTTGCGTCAAGTGCGGCAGCAACCTTGAAAACCCGCAGGAGGTCAATATAGAACAGGTCGATCTGGGCGGATACCATTCCGAAGAGGATTATGATTCCGACAAGACCGGCTTCAAGATGAGCACCGGCACCTTCACTATCAGCGATAGTGCGCCGGCAAGCAACACCTCAGACCTTTACACAGCAGACGAGCTCAACGACGATGAGCAGGAATTCGACTTCAGCAGCTATGATGAGCCGTTTATCCCCAAGCTCGACGCCGACAGGCTCGCTGTGCCGCATAACAACAATATGCCCCAGCAGCCGATGATGGGTCAGCCGATGATGTACGGTCAGCAGCCCGTAATGGGCGGTATGCCCGGACAGCAGCCTGTCATGGGTCAGCCCGGTATGCCCGTTCAGGGTATGCAGCAGGGTATGCCCCAGCAGCAGGGTATGCAGCAGCCGATGATGGGTCAGCCCATGATGTACGGTCAGCCCCAGATCATCGGTTACGACCAGAACGGTATGCCTGTCTACGGTCAGGCACAGCCCATGATGTACGGTCAGCCCCAGCTCATCGGCTACGACCAGAACGGTATGCCTATCTACGGTCAGGCACAGCCCATGATGTACGGTCAGCCGCAGCTCATCGGCTACGACCAGAACGGTATGCCTGTCTACAGCCAGCCGCAGCCCATGATGTACGGCCAGCCCGGAATGCCCGCAGAGGGCGCAGTTCCCGGTCAGGCTCCCTACGGTATGCCCCAGCAGGGCATGCCCTACCCGAATATGGGCGGAATGCCGGCAATGGGCGGTATGCCCGGTATGCCCGGCAACGTCTACGGCGCTCCCCAGCAGCCTGCTATGCAGCCGCCTCCGCAGCAGCAGAAGCAGGAGGACAGAGTCAAGATGTCCGACGATTTCTGGGAGTTCTTTGACGGCGGCAAGGCTACCGAACACAAGGAAGACTCAATGGACGACTTCTTCGGCAAGCGCAGCGACGATATGGGCGGCGTTTCGCTCGACGGTCTTGATATGGGCCGTCTCCAGCGCCGTGAGCAGAAGAAGAACTCCTACATGAACGACACCCCCCTCGTCAATGCTGACGACCTCGCACCCAACCTCGAAGATAAGTTCAACAAGATGTATATGCGCAAGGCAGGCTCAGCCAATGCCGACGACCTCGCAGTCAAGTCCGACGAGAGACCTCAGGACATCATGGGCGTGACCCGCGACGTCGATGTGAGCAAGCTCTCGCAGAATGAGCATTTCAAGTCAAGGATCTCAATGAGCGGCGCAGGAGAGGCGAACGCAGACGACCTTGAGACTTATGTACGCGAACGCACCGAGGACACCATGGATCAGGACCTTCGTGCCGTGGAGGCGCTTCCCTCCAAGAAGAAAACATACAACGACGAGATCGACGCTATCGAGCTGCCTGAGTATATGCAGGCACGCAAGACCGTCAAGTCTGATTCACCAGAAATTCCCGGCTTGCCGGAAATTTAATAAAAATCTTATATCATAAGAGTAAGGAGCAATCATCATGAAGAAATTTTTGGAAGAATTCAAAGCATTCGCCCTGAAGGGCAACGTAATGGATCTCGCTATCGGCGTTATCATCGGTGCTGCGTTCGGTAACATCGTTACTGCCTTCACTGAGGACTTCATCCAGCCTCTTATCGCCTGCATCGGCGGAGCTGAGGTCCACGGACGCACCGAGATCGGCGACACTGGTTCGTACATACTCTGGGGCGACTTCATCACAGCAGTCATCAACTTCATCATAATGGCGTTCTGCATATTCCTCATGGTCAAGGCTATAAACAAGCTCATGTCCATTGGCAAGAAGAAGGAAGAAGCCAAGCCGGCTGAGCCTTCCAAGGAAGAAGTGCTCCTTACCGAGATCAGAGACCTCCTCAAGGAGAAGCAGTAAAATACGTTCAAAGGGCGGACGGATCAGTCAGCCTCCCTTAACGGAAAAAGTGTAATACCGAGCCTGAAACTTCGGGCTCGGTATTTTTATGCCGTGATTCCGCCGGCGGGGACTCCCCGCCGCCTTTTTGGTTTTCCTTCGGTTGCCCTATTTTTTCAGTGTTTCTCTTTGTTTTTACGGTCGGTTGACATACATATAATAATGTGGTATAATGATAGAATAAAATCGCATACTATGGCATAACGGCGGGAAAGCCCCTCCGTACAGCCTCTCAGAAGGAGAAATAATGGGAACTTTAAAGGAACTCTACGCCTACAGGCAGATGATCTTCAGTCTCGTCAAGAAGGACCTGCGCGGAAGATACAAGGGCTCAGTGCTCGGCTTCCTGTGGACATTCATAAACCCGCTCTTGCAGCTCGTGGTATACACAGTCGTTTTCTCGTTCATACTCAGGACTAACATAGAGCGCTACTACCTCTACCTGTTCGTGGCGCTGATACCGTGGATATTCTTCTCGTCGTCGATAACGGTGGGCGCCGCTTCGGTGGTCGCGCAGAAGGACCTCGTCAAGAAGATATACTTCCCTCGAATGGTCATACCGATATCCTACGTCACGAGCTGCTTCGTGAATATGCTGCTGTGCTTCATAGTGGTGTTCGCAGTCATAGTCATCACAGGCGTGGGAGTGAACTTCATTGCGCTGCTGACCCTTCCTGTGATAATGGCGGTGGAGTACCTCCTCGCGCTGGGAATGGCTCTGCTGACCTCTGCCGTAACGGTCTATTTCAGGGACCTCGAGCATATCCTCGGAATCATCTCTATGGCATGGATGTATATGACCCCGATCATGTACGACAAATCCATAGTCCCCGAGAGACTGCTCCCGGTATTCAACCTCAACCCCATGACCCACGTCATCGAGTGCTACCGCGCAGTGCTCTACAGCAAGCAGGTGCCCGACCTCTCATCGCTGCTTTCGGCAGCGGGGCTCGGAGTGCTCTTCCTGCTCATCGGAGCGCTCGTGTTCAATAAGCTACAGAGACATTTTGCGGAGGAATTATAATGCAGCAGAATGACATCGCTATAGACGTCAGGGACGTCACCAAGAGCTTCAAGGTATACCTCGACAAGGGCTCGCAGCTGAAGGAGAGACTGCTCTTCCGCAAGCGCAGCCGCTATGAGGAGCGCAAGGTGCTCAAGGGTATCAGCTTCACCGTCCGCAAGGGCGAGGCAGTCGGACTTATCGGTCACAACGGCTGCGGCAAGAGTACTACCCTCAAGCTGCTCACGAAGATAATGTACCCCGACTCCGGAGAGATAACCATGAACGGCAGAGTCTCCAGCCTCATAGAGCTGGGAGCAGGCTTCCACCCGGATATGAGCGGCAGGGAGAATATCTACACCAATGCCGCTATCTTCGGCCTCACCAAGAAGGAGATCGACTCCCGTCTTGCCGAGATAATCGAGTTCTCGGAGCTGGAGGAGTTCATCGACAACCCTGTCCGCACATATTCCTCGGGAATGTACATGAGACTCGCGTTCAGCGTCGCGATAAACGTTGACGCGGATATACTGCTCATCGACGAGATACTCGCCGTGGGTGACACAAACTTCCAGACCAAGTGCTTCAACCGCCTGAGAGAGCTCAAAGCCTCGGGCATAACCATAATCATCGTCACCCACGATCTCACCACCATTGAGAAATTCTGCGACAGCGCGATATGGCTCAACGGCGGGCTGATAGTCCGCGAGGGCAGGTCTCCCGAGGTAGTGGACGCCTACTACGACTTCATGAACCAGAAGCGTATCGACTCCGAAAAGGCTGCTGCCGAAAAAAAGGAGAAGGAAGAAAAGGAGCGCAAGGCTCAGGCAGCTCCTGCGGCGGAGGAGAACGCTCCCAGCGAAGATACCGGCGGCATAGACTATAGCGCGAACCGCTTCGGTCTGCGCTATATCGAGATAACCAAGGCGAGAATGCTCAACAAGTCCGGCGAGGACAGCCGTATCTTCTCCACCGGCGACAACATCACGCTGGAGATAGACTACAAGGTCAACCAGCCGCTCGAGGAATACATCTTCGGCTTCGGCTTCTATACGCTTGAGGGCGAGTGCCTCTACGGCAACAACACCCAGCTCGACCGCATAGCAGTCAGCACGGATAAAACGGAGGGCACGATAGCGGTGGACATTCAGGATCTTCCGCTGCTTGCCGGAAAATATACGCTCAACGTAGCCGTCGTTGACCGCGACGGCACACCTATGGACTTCTACCGCAATTACTGCGGCTTCGAGGTGGTCTCCGACGACAGGAGCACCGGCTATATGAGAGTACGTCATAACTGGAGGATAACAAAGTGAGTATAAAGACAGACGAACTGCTTGCAGAGGTCATCGAGGAGAAGCTCCTCGGTGGCGGCAAGGGAGCACAGGAGCTTTCCGGCGACATCAACGTCGCGATGCTCGATTCCCTCGACAAGATGAACAAAACGTCCGTGAACCGCAGCTACCGCGATATACCGGCAGCCGGCTTCAAGGGCAAGCTCACGCGGCTGGTGAAGCGCCTTATGCGCAGGCTCACCTTCTGGTACGTTGAGCCCTGCATGATGCAACAGACTGAATACAACTGCGCCAACAACATCTTCTCCGCGCATACCAACAGCGAGATAAACACCCTCCGCAGCAAAACGGACACCCTCTCCGGGCAGATAACCGAGCTGACAAGGATAAACGAACGTCTGGACGCTTCCGAAAGGCTCAACGCAGAGCTCAGCGAGACTATCCGGGAGCTCCGCGGAAGGCTCGATACCATGGACAAGCAGATGTATATCATTTCAGGAGGTGCTGACGTGTTAAGCCGCAGCGATACAGCAGACTTGACTCTCTCTTTCTCACAGTCGGGAGAGGACGCTATCATACGTTATATATTCCGTGAAACAGGTGTTGAACCCGGCAAGATACGCTACCTCGACCTCGGAGCGAACCACGCTGTCCACCTGAGCAACACTTACAGCTTCTACATCGACGGCGCAAGGGGAGTGCTCCTTGACGCCAACCCTGTGCTCGCAAAGGAGCTCACCGAGAAGCGCGAGGGCGACATCGTCATCAACAAGTGCCTCTCGGACAAGCCCGATACGAAGCTCGACTTCTATATCATGAGCGGAGACGGTCTCTCCACCACCGACTACGAGGCGGCGCAGAGCTTTATCCGCGAGAATCCCGACCTCAGCATCAAGGAGAAGATCACCGTAGATTCCATAACCCTTGATGAGATAATCAGGGACTACTTCCACGACAAGGCTCCGGAGCTCATGAACATCGACATCGAGGGCATGGAGCTCACAGTGCTGAAAATGACCGACTTCGAGAAGTTCCGCCCGATGATAATAATCTGCGAGATGATAGACTACAGCCGTACCCTCACGGTAGGCGAGAAGAACCAGGAGATACTTGACTTCATGCGCTCCGTGGACTACGAGGAATTCGCATTCACCGGCATAAACTCCATATTCATCGACAAGCGCTTCAGGGAGGGCAGATAATGAACATAGCCTTTGACGCATACGCTATCCTCGGACCCATGAGCCGCAACAGAGGTATCGGCAACTATGCCCTGAGCCAGTTCGCGGGCATGGTAGAGCGCGACAGCTCCAACAGCTACTTCTTCCTGAATATGATCGACAAGGACTTCCGCCTGAGCGACCACATCTCCGGCGGGAACCTGACCGAGGACTTCCTCGATACCGGCGCCAAGAACGCCCTCCTCTGCTCAGAGGTCTACGCACCGGCGGTGGGAGCCGCGATAAAGCGGTATATCGCCGAAAATAAAATAGACATCTTCTACATCACCTCCCCGTTCGAGGTGAACTTCATGCTGTACCAGAAGGAATGGTTCGAGGGCGTGAAGGTGGTCGTGACCGTATACGACATCATTCCCTACGTCATGAAGAAGAAGTACCTCGCTGACAAGAACACCCACGACTGGTACATGAGGTGCGTGGAGAACCTCCGCTGGGCAGACGAGCTGTTCGTCATCTCCGAGAGCGTCAAGACTGACCTCGTGAAGCTGCTCAACTTCCCTCCGGAGAAGATAAAGGTCATCTGGGGCGCAGTTGACGAGAGGTATCGCGTGGTCGATATCCCTGAGAGCGAGAAGAACGCGCTCCTGAGCAAATTCGGCGTAACGAAGCCCTTCATCATGTGTACCGGCGGCGAGGACGGCAGAAAGAACCTCGACGGTCTTGTGAGGGCTTATGCTCTCATGCCCGCAGATATCCGCAGCAGGTACCAGCTCGTGGTGGTGTGCAAGCTCTCCCCGAACGGCTTGAAGAATCTCACCGCTGAGGCTGAAAAAGCCGGCGTAAAGAACGACGTCATCTTCACCAACTTCGTCACCGACGACGAGCTGCTGAGATTCTATAACCTCGCCTCTCTCATGGCGTTCCCCTCGAAGTACGAGGGCTTCGGTCTGCCTATCGTGGAGGCTTGGGCGTGCGGTACACCCGTGCTCACCGGAGACAATTCCAGCCTCAGGGAGATAGGCGGGGACGCAGTCGTGCTCGTTGACGCCGACAGCGACCGCAGTATCGCCGACGGCATGGCAAAAATGCTCGCGGACGAGGCTATGCTGACTGAATATGCCGCAAAGGGCGCTGAGCGCCTGAAGCTCTACCGCTGGGACAACATCAACGACGACATCATAGCACTCCTGAACGAGATAACTCCGCTGCCGCGCACGGGGAAGCCGCAGGAGCGCGTGAAGATAGCATTTTTCACACCGCTCCCGCCTGTTGAATCCGGCATATCCGACTACAGTGAGGACATCATCAGCGAGCTCTGCAAGCTCTGCGACATCGACGTTTTCATCGACGGCGGCTACACGCCCACATCTCAGTTCCCGGAGAACGTGAAGATATTCGGACACAAGGAGTACCCGGCGAAGGCGTCCGGCTACTGCGACACGATATTCCAGATGGGCAACTCCGAGTTCCACTTCTATATGTACGACTACATCCGCAAGTACCACGGCACGGTCGTGCTCCACGACTACAACCTCCACGGCGCATTCTACCACAGAGCGATAACCGTCGGCAAGGGCGACGCAGAGCTCTACCGCAGGTTCGTTGAGGCTGACTGCCCCGGAAAGTCCGGCTATGTCAGCGCGGTTGCGTCCGGCACGGCAGCCCCCGACCTCTACGGCATGGAGCTGAACAGCTACATCACCGGAGCCGCCGACAGGATCATCGTACACAGCAGGGAATCCGAGCGGAAGCTCCTCCTGCGTGACATCTCCCGAAACGTGCAGGTCATCGCCTCCTACGCGAAGATCCTTCCGCTCACAGACAGCGCTGCCGTCAAGGAACAGAACGGCATATCCCCCGATACTACGGTCATATCCGCCTTCGGAGGGATACACTCCACAAAGCGCGCGATGCCGATACTCCGCGCGTTCGCGAAGCTGAGAAAGGAGCGCAGCGACATCATGCTCCTCTTCGCGGGCAAGCCCTCGGAGGACATCAAGCCCGAGCTGGAGAAGTTCATCGCGGATAACGGTCTCGCTGACTTCGTGAAGATCACCGGCTATATCAGCATAGACAAGTTCAAGGAATATATCGACATGACCGACATCTGCCTCAACCTGCGCTATCCCTCCAACGGAGAGACTAGCGGCAGCCTCATGAGGATACTCGCCAAGGGACGCTGCGTCGTCGTGAACGACATCGGCAGCTTCGCCGAATTCGGCGACAGTATCTGCGTGAAGCTCCCCTCAGTGGAGAAAATGGGCGAGGTCCGCGAGCCGGAGGAGATATACACCGTGCTGAAGCGCCTCACAGACTTCCCTGAGGAGCGTGAGCGGATAGGTGCGGCTGCAAGGAAATTCGCGGAGGAGGAGCTCGACCTCCGCATGATCGCACAGAAATACTACGACTTCATTCTCACCGGCAGGAAGCAGCCCGCGCTCAGCGAGGCTATCATCGCCGCCGCAAGACGCGACAGCAACATCGCTGTGTCGGATATCCGTGGAATAGCTGCGACCCTCGCCTACGCAAAGGGGTACAGGTGCTGACATGAAGCTGAACGCAAAAAACAGGAGGACAGACCTCATCTGCATGGTGCTGCTGTACCTTGCCGTACTGGCTGTACACCTCAACGTAGCCCTGAAGATGAAGATGCTCCATATGTCCCACGACGAAATGGGTGTCCTTGCGACGGCAGCGTATGCAGTCGGCGAGGACTGGAGCGAGATAGTGTCGATGTTCGGCTACTACGGCTACGGCAGCTCGATACTGTATATCCCCATATTCATGTTCACCAAGGACGCCTTGCTGAGATACAGGCTCGTCGCGGTGCTGAACTCCTTCCTTATGGCGCTGATACCGGTCATCGCCTACCGCATAGCGGTGAAGTACTGCAAAGCTGACCGCCGCACGGCTGTGTTCGCCGCCGCAGTCACGGGACTCTACCCCGGCTACCTGCTTTTCAGCAAGTGGGTGTGGAACGAGACCATGATGTGCCTGCTTCCGTGGGTGACGGCGCTGCTGATGTTCGCGCTCTACAGGGCGCAGAGCAAAAAGAAGCGGGTGGTATTCTCCCTGCTGCTCTCGTTCGTACTTGTGTACAGTTACGCAGTCCACGGCAGAGCGCTCGGACTCATCGCCGCAGTCTTTCTCATCATGGCGGCGGTATACTTTTTCCAGAAGCGCCTGATGATCGAGCCCGTGAGCTTTTTCTCATCGTTCGCAGCGTTCCTGATCTGTGACCACTTCGCGAAGAAGTTCGTGCAGGCAAAGATATGGCTCATCGGCAGCGGCAGTGAGGCGAGCAACACCCTCAGCAGCACCTCCGGCAAGATGAGCACCTACCTCACCTTCAAGGGCTTCAAGGGGCTCATGAAGATCTCGCTCGGACAGCTCTCTGCTGCCTCGGCGTCAACATACGGAGTAATAGTCATCGCGGCTGTGGCGGCAGTACCGTTCATCGTCCGCGGACTTGGCAGGAAGATGCGTCTCAAGAAGGGCGAGGCTCCCGGAAAGGAGCACGCTCTCTGGCTGCTCATGACGATTACTGCGGTGTTCTTCGCCGGAGCGTTCGCGATAAGCGTGCTCTTCCTCGGCGGAGAGGGCAGTGCGGAAGCTCCCCGCGGGGACTACTTCCTCTACACGAGGTACTTCTCCAATATGCTGGGATTCCCGCTGTTCGCGGCGTTCATCTACTTCGCCGGACATGAACTCAAAAGCAGGACCGCAGCCGTAATGGCGGGTGTGTTCGTGCTGTGTGCGTGGCCGCTGATGAAGCTCGAGCCCGCGATCAACAGCGCCCATGACAGCTCCAACGCCACCATACTCAACCTGCTCTCATACCTCGGCGACAACCCCGAGGGCTACATGACCCATTTCGACATACACAACCTGCTGCTCGTGACTTCGATAGTGTTCGGAGCGGCGCTCATGGGCTTCTCCGGCAAAAAGCAGGGGATACTCTGTGTGCTCCTCTGCTTCGTGTCACTGCAGGCATACCACAACACCTCGAAGGACGTCATTCTCGCGAACGGCAAGAAGGACTACAGCTTTGTCAGGGTCCCCATGGAGGTGCTCGGCGAGGTAGACGGTCTTGAAGATACCTACGACGACGTCTACTACTATAACGTCCACCAGCAGAAGCCGTGGAGCAGCTCTGCCATGCAGTTCGCCCTCCCGGAATACGACCTCACGGAATTCGACTTCGAGATAAACGAGGACACTGATCCGCAGGTCTTCTTCGATTTCATCAGCGAGAACAGCATAATCGTAAGCTCCGAGGACATTCACCTCGAAGAGCTCAGCCCTGACATCTACCGCGTCGAGTACGGCGAGGTAGGCAGCGGCAAGGAATACATCTGGGTGTACGGCACCGAAGCAAGGGACTACATAACCGCCCACAGCAGCATCAGCTTCGCGCAGGCGGGATAACGAAAGGCGATCAGATGGACAACATGAACAAAGAGGAGATAATGGCTCAGATACGGCAGGAGATAAAGGACGTCGGCACGCCCTCCGATATGCCCCGCTTTGAGGACATACCCTACCGCAAGCCCGCGCAGGGCGCCTCGGCGGACGAGACAATGGCGTGGCTCGATTCCCACAGCTATGTCCAGCCCTACAAGCAGCTCTCCGGCAACCCGGTATCGGTCTTCGGGAAGAAGGCTGTCCGCCGGCTGACTAAATTCTACATCGAGCCGATAGCCTCTGAGCAGAGCGACATCAACGCCAATATCGTCAGTATGCTCCACAGCCTTGCAGATGAAAACAAGCGCCTTGCAGACCGCGTTGCGGCTCTGGAGGGCGAGATACGCGCTCTTCGCGGGGAGGGCAAGTGAATGAGGATAGTCCAGCTCCTTCCCACTCTTTCCTACGGCGATGCCGTGAGCAATGACGCGATAGCACTCAGCGGGGTCATCTCCGGAATGGGCTATGATACCGGAATTTACGCCGAGATAATCGACAAGCGTCTCCCCGCCGGGACAGCCCGGAAGGCGGACAAGCTCACCGCTCCCGGCAGTGATGACATCATCATCTACCACAAATCCACAGGCACAGACCTCGACAAAAAGCTCGGGGACTTCCCCTGCCGGAAAATAATGATATACCACAATATCACCCCGCCGGAGTTCTTCCGCCCCTATAACACCGAGGCGGCAGCCCTCACGTCGCGCGGGTACGAGGGTCTGCGCCAGCTCAGGGACAAAGTGGATATGTGCCTTGCCGTGTCGGAATACAACAAGGCAGACCTGCTGCGCTATGGCTACACCTGCCCCATTGAGGTCCGCCCGATACTGATACCCTTCTCCGACTACGACAAGGAGCCGGACGGCGATACCCTCGCGCGTTTCAACGACGGCAGGACGAATATCCTCTTCGTCGGCAGGATAGCGCCCAACAAGAAGCAGGAGGACGTGATACGCGCGTTTTTCCGCTACAAGGAGCTCGACCCCTCCGCAAGGCTGATACTTGCGGGCTCATGGGCTGGCTTCGAGAACTACGCCGACCGCCTGAAGGACTACACAAAAGCTCTCGGTATCGCGGGGGACGTGATTTTCACAGGCAAGTGCAGCTTCGCTGAGATACTCGCATACTACAGGACAGCGAGCGCCTTCCTCTGTATGAGCGAGCACGAGGGATTCTGCGTACCGCTGGTGGAGGCGATGCATTTCGGCGTGCCAGTAGCCGCAAGGGACACCAGTGCCATTGCTGGGACTCTCGGCGGGAGCGGAATGCTCCTCCCGGACAGCGATCCCGTATTTGCGGCGAGGGTGATACAGCGCATAGTTCACGACACCGCCCTGCGTGAGCAGATAGTCGCTGAGCAGAAGCGCCGCCTTGAGGACTTCTCATATGAGAAGATAAGGGCGCTGTTTGAAGCGCAGCTGAAGGACTTCATAGCCAAGGGATAAAAAGACGCCCCGCGCTCTGACCGGGACGTTATTATGAGAGAAAATACAGACTATTCCGGTGAGACTACCGGTGAAAAGAGGCAATGATATGAAACTGATAATCCAGATACCCTGCTACAACGAGGAGAAGACCCTCGAGCTGGCATACAATGACCTGCCGCGCCATATCGACGGTATCGACACTATCGAGTACCTGATAATCAACGACGGCAGCAAGGACAACACCGTCGCCCGCGCGAGGGAGCTCGGCTTCCACCACATCGTGTCGTTCAAGCGCAACAAGGGACTTGCGAAGGGCTTCATGGCTGGTATCGACGCCTGCCTGCATCTCGGTGCGGACATCATCGTAAACACCGACGCGGACAATCAGTACTGCGGCGCAGATATCGAGAAGCTCGTCCGTCCTATCATCGACCAGAAGGCAGACATCGTCATCGGCGAGCGCCCGATAGACCAGACCGAGCATTTCTCGTGGAAAAAGAAGAAGTTCCAGCACCTCGGCAGCTGGGTAGTGCGTGTTGCGTCCGACACCGATATCCCGGACGCACCGAGCGGCTTCCGCGCATATTCGCGTGAGGCAGCCCTCAGGCTGAACGTCGTGAATGAGTATACATACACCCTCGAGACCATAATACAGGCAGGTCACAACAAGACTGCCATGACCTCCGTCCCGATACGCACCAACCCCGAGACCCGCCCGTCGCGCCTGTTCTCGAGTATGTGGAAGTACATGAAGCGCTCCTCGACGGTCATCACGCGCTCGTTCGTGATGTACAAGCCGCTGAAATTCTTCATGTCGATCGGACTTGTGCTCATGCTCATCGGAGCGGTGCTCGGCGTGCGCTTCCTGATACTCATGGGCATGGGCGAGGGCGGCGGACATATCCAGTCGCTCATACTCACAGCCATACTCATAATGATGGGCTTCCAGACGCTGACTATCGGTCTGCTCGGAGACACCATCGCCGCGAACCGCAAGCTGCTCGAGGACGTGCAGTACCGCGTGCGCAAAATGGAGACAGCCTCCGGCGAGCCCACAGACCTCGTCTACAGCAAGCCGGATGAGAACGGGGAGAAGGCTGAATGAACCGTTTCACCGACATAAAAGGCAAAAAGATACTCTACGTCGCCACCAAGAACTCGGACTACCTCCGCCTTACGCAGGAGATAAGGCTCCTCCGCGAGCAGGGGAACGAGGTAGACGTCATCGCGTCGCCGTCGAAGAGCTACCCCAAGCGCCTGCTGCACGTCTGGCGCAGGCTGCTGACGGTCAGCATGAAGAAGTACGACATGAGCTTTGTTAGCTTTGCGCCGCAGCTCGTACTGCCGCTTTTCGGGCACAAGCTGCGTAAAAAGCCTCTTGCGATCGACTTCTTCATCTCCATGTACGACACCCTCTGCTTCGACCGGAAGAAGTTCCGTCCGAATAGCCTCCCGGGGAAGCTGCTTAAGCGTATCGACAGGAAAACTCTCGCGAAGTCTGACCTCGCAGTATGCGACACCCGCGCCCACAGGGACTACTTCTGCAAGGAGTTCGGTTTCCCGCAGGAGAAGACCGACGTCCTCTACCTTGAAGCTGACAGCAGTATCTACTACCCCCGCGAAATGCCCCCGCATGAGGATTTCACCGTGCTCTACTTCGGGAGCATACTCCCATTGCAGGGCGTGGACGTGATACTGCGTGCAATTGGTATTCTCAGGGACGAAAAGGGACTGCGCTTCGTCATCGTGGGACCGCTCGGGGAGAATGTCTCCCGCACGGGCGAGAACATAACCGAATACATTGAATGGCTCCCGCAGGCTAAGCTTGCGGAGAAGATAGCCGGGGCTGATCTCTGCCTCGCGGGACATTTCAACGGCAGCATCGCCAAGGCAAAGCGCACCATTCCCGGCAAGGCTTACATCTACCGCGCAATGGGCAAGCCGATGATACTCGGCGACGGCCCCGCCAACCATGAGCTCTACACGGAGGGCGGCGGGATATACTTCTGCCCGATGAGCGACCCGGAGGCTCTCGCGGCGCTGATACTCAGGATAAAGAACGGGGAGAACGTACAATGAAAAAGGCAGTAAAGCTGCTCGGGAACGCTTTTATGATAGCCGCGCTGGTGTTCATCGTGAAGAAGTTCATCAGCATGGACATCGACCCCGCGCAGTTCCGCTCCCCGAGGACCATAGCCGCGCTCGCTGTGGGCTTCATAGTCCAGACCGCAGTGATAATCTGTTCGTGCTTTCCGTGGCTTGTGTTCACGCGGGCGCTGTCCGGCAGGAGGATACCCTTTTCTGCAGCGATGCCGGTGTACACGCAGTCTAACCTCTACAAATATATCCCCGGCAACGTCTTCCAGTACGTCGGCAGGAACAAGCTGGCGGCAGACATGGACATCAGCCATGTGGACGTTGCCTTCGCGACGCTGCTCGACATCTTTTTCTGCGTGCTCTGGACAGGTCTTGCGGCACTCGTGCTGCTCGGCGGGAGGATAGCGTCGATACTGTCGGAATACGGCGGGAAGCTGCTGATAGTCGGCGGCGCGGGAGTGCTTGTCCTCGCGGTCCTGATACTGATAGTTCGGCTGAAGTTCAGGGACAAGCTGGCGGCGTATCTCTCGCGGTACGCGGAGACGCTCAGACGCAGTGACCGCAAGATGATAGCGAAGGGCGCTTTCTACTACCTCGGACAGAACATCGTGTCTGCGGCAGCGTACTTTGCGTGCCTGACGCTGATAGTCGGAAAGAGCGCGGGAGCTGAAGAGCTCATCGCACTGACGGGAGCGTTCATGTTCGCGTGGATAATCGGGTTCGTGACGCCGGGTGCACCGGGAGGTATCGGCATACGCGAGGGCGTGATGATATTCGTGTGCGGGGACAGGTTCGCGGAAAAGGTGATACTGTTCGTGCTGGTGATGAGGATAGGCTCGATACTGGCGGACATCACGGCGTTTGTAATAGGAAAGATATGCGAGCCGAAGCGTCAGGAAGAAAAGTCAACAGCATTCAGAGGGCAGATATAATCTGCCCTCTTTGCATATAAATAAGAACGCCCTGAAATTATTTCGGATATGTAAATTCGGAGCCGCAGATATTGACAAAATTCCGCGATATATGGTATAATACATACATCGGCGGTGCGATATGGCACACAGGGGTAAATGTGCCGCACAGAGCCGAAATAATGATATAGGAGGAAATAATCATGCCGGATTTCATCACTTCACCGACAACACTCATTCCGATCATCATAGGAGTCGTAGTATTCCTGATAATCCTGTTCACGGGATATATCAAGGCTCCGCCGGACACCGCGTTCATCATCTCCGGTCTCCGCAGGAAGATAATCATCGGAAAGGCGAGCATTCGCATACCCTTCTTCGAGCGCGTGGATAAGCTGAAATTACAGCTCATCGCGGTAGATGTAAAGACCTCGAGCGCAGTACCTACAGCCGACTACATCAACATCAACGTTGACGCTAACGTAAACGTTAAGGTCAGCAGCGACCCGCAGCTCATCAAGCTCGGCGCGGAGAACTTCCTCAACAAGGACACCACCTATGTTGCGAAGGTAGCCCGCGAGGTACTTGAGGGTAATATGCGTGAGATCGTCGGACAGATGACCCTCGAGGCAATGGTCAACGACCGCAAGGCCTTCGCGGAAAAGGTCCAGGAGAACGCCGCTCCCGACCTCAACAGAATGGGTCTGGAGATAGTTTCGTTCAACGTCCAGAACTTCACTGACGACCAGAACCTCATCGAGAACCTCGGTATCGACAACACCACGAAGATACAGAAAAAGGCTGCTATCGCGCGTGCCGAGTCCGAGAAGGAGATCGAGATCGCCAAGGCTCAGGCTAAGAAAGAAGCCAACGACGCAAAGGTGCTCGCTGAGACTGAGATAGCTCAGAAGAACAACGAGCTCGCTATCCGTCAGGCTGAACTCAAAAAGGAAGCCGACACCCAGCTCGCTATCGCCGACGCAGCATACGAGATCCAGAAGGAAGAGCAGAGAAAGACCATCGAGGTATCGCGTGCGAACGCCAACATCGCCGCTTCCGAAAAGGACGTCGAGCTCAAGGCGCGTGAGGCTGAGGTAACTGAAAAGGCTCTCGAATCCGAGATAAAGAAGAAGGCAGAGGCTGAGCGCTACAAGGCTCAGCAGTACGCTGACGCAAAACTCTACCAGCAGAAGAAGGACGCCGAGGCTGACCGTTTCCAGCGTGAGCAGGAGGCTGAGGCGCAGAAGGCAGAGGCTGAGGCTGCGAAGTTCGCCCGTATGCAGGAGGCTGAGGGTATCGCTGCTGTAGGTAAGGCTGAGGCGGATGCTATCCGCGCGAAGGGCCTTGCTGAGGCTGAGGGTATCAACGCCAAGGCTGAGGCTATGAAGAAGTACGGCGAGGCTGCCGTTCTCGAAATGTACTTCAAGGCACTGCCCGAGGTAGTAAAGAATGCCGCTATGCCGCTGTCCAACGTTGACAAGATCACGATGTACGGCGAGGGCAACTCCAGCAAGCTGGTCGGCGACATCATCAGCTCCACGACCAAGATAACCGACGGACTCACCGCGGCGACAGGCGTGGACATCAGAGCGCTGCTCGCGGGATTCCTCGGCGGGAAGCTCGCTGACGGCTCTGCCCCGATAGTACCTCCCCCGGTACCAGCAGCACCTCCCGCAGCGGAGAGCACCCCGGACTACACAGATAACACAGACTACTCAGAGGACACTGAGGACTGATTTAAAGCTCTCCGAAAGGGGAGCTTTTCCTATGGGCGCAAGCAGTAAAGGGGACGCGAAACAGCTTGCCAGCGACACCGGAGGTGTTCGCGAAGAAAGAGAAACTGCGGCGGGGAGGTGGCGAGGGGAAAGAGAGTGCAGAGGGAAAACCGCACGGCGGAGGGGCAGCCGGCTCACATCACAGCCCCTCCGCCGGGAGGTTGTCCCTTTGCATAGCTTGTGATATGCATGCGCACGCAGCAGGGTACGCCGATGGCGGCGTCAAATACAAATAAGTTAGCGCAAACTAATATTATTTTTCGTTTTGTTATTGCAATCCGCGCGAAATCGTGGTATAATATAAGTTGCAGATTTTGCATTCACCCAAGAGAGGATAACATGAAGAAAATTACGATAATCACCGGACATTACGGCAGCGGCAAGACCAACTTCGCCGTGAACCTCGCCGTAAATGCCGCTAATGAGGGCAAGAGCGTCGCGATAACAGACCTCGACATCGTGAACCCGTATTTCCGCACAGCGGATTTCCGGAAGATGTTCGCGGAGAAGGGCATTAAGCTCATCGCCCCGGATTTTGCCAATTCCAACCTTGACATACCGTCGATACAGTTCGACGTCGAGCAGCTCGCCGCCAGCGAGGACTGCCTCATCATCGACGTCGGCGGCGACGACGCGGGCGCAGTCGCGCTCGGACGCTACGCGGAAGCACTTGCGCAGTACGGGGACGACCTCGATATGCTGTGCGTAGTCAACCAGAGACGCACCCTCACAGCCACGTCCGACGAGGCGACGGCGCTCATATACGAGATAGAGGCTGCGGCACGCATGAAGCACACCGCGATAGTGAACAACACCAACCTCGGCTGCGAGACCACCGTGGACATAGTTGACCAGTCCCGTCCCTTTGCGGAGGATATTTCCCGCCGCACAGGTCTGCCGGTGAAGTACACCGTGTACCCCGAGAACTGCGCGGAGCTCACCGACGCTCCCGATGCTTTCCCGGCGAGGGTCTACGTCAAGCTCCCGTGGGAGATAGAATGACCGCCAGCACAGGAATAACATTCCTTGATGATATAAGTAATCCAACGAAAGGATGTGTGAACACATGGCAAAGATGACAGTCATAACCGAGCGCTGCAAAGGCTGCGGGCTCTGCGTCACAGCCTGTCCGAAGAAGATCGTGGCTCTCCAGAAGGAAAAGCGCAACAAGAAAGGCTATTTCTACGCAGAATGCACAGATCAGTCCGCTTGTATCGGCTGCGCGATGTGCGGCACGATGTGCCCTGACTGCGCTATCGTAGTTGAAAAGTAAAATCGTATGAAAGGAGCTGTTTAGCTTTGGAAAGAAATCTTATGAAGGGTAACGAGGCTCTCGCCGAGGCTGCTATCCGTGCAGGCTGCAAGTGCTTCTTCGGCTACCCGATAACCCCCCAGACAGAGCTTGCCGCATATATGGCAAAGCGTATGCACAAGGCAGGAGGAGTGTTCCTCCAGGCTGAATCCGAGATCGCTGCTATCAACATGGTGCTCGGCGCTGCATCTACAGGCGTCCGCGCTATGACATCATCGTCTTCTCCCGGAATCTCGCTCAAGAGCGAGGGCGTTTCCTACATCGCAGGCTCGGACCTCCCCGCAGTTATCATCAACGTACAGAGAGGCGGCCCCGGACTCGGCGGTATCCAGCCCTCACAGGCTGACTACTGGCAGGCGACCAAGGCTCTCGGCCACGGCGACTTCCAGCTCATAGTGTACGCTCCCGCTTCCGTTCAGGAAATGGTAGACTTCGTCGTAAAGGCATTCGACCGCGCCGACAAGTACCGTATGCCCGCTATGATCCTCGCTGACGGACTTCTCGGACAGATGATGGAGCCTGTCTCCTTCCCGGAGATCAACCCCGACGCTTACGACAAGAGCAGCTGGGCTGCAAACGGCCACAAGAACAAGAGAGAGCACCACATCATCAACTCCCTCTACCTCAAGCCCGACGAGCTCCAGAATTCTATCGTTGAGCGCTATAAGAAGTACGAGATAATCAAGGAGACCGAGACCGACGCTGAGCTCTACCTCACAGAGGACTGCGACGTGCTCGTATGCGCATTCGGCGCAACAGCCCGTGTTGCGAAGTCTGCTGTCAACGACGCAAGAGCACAGGGCATCAAGGCTGGTCTCTTCCGTCCCAAGACCCTCTGGCCGTTCCCTGTAAAGGAGCTCAACGAGGCTGCAAAGAACGCCAAGAAGCTCCTGAGCGTAGAGATGTCCATGGGTCAGATGGTAGACGATATCAAGCTCGCTATCAACTGCTCGAAGCCTGTTGAGTTCTTCGGAAGAACAGGCGGCGTTATCCCCACTCCTGTCGAGGTACTGGGCGAGATCAAGAGGATAGGAGGTACACTCTAATGGCTGTAGTATTTGAAAGACCCCATGCACTCATCGACGTGCCGACGCATTACTGCCCCGGCTGTACTCACGGTATCGTTCACCGCATACTCGCTGAGGTCATCGACGAAATGGGTATCGAGGGCGACACTATCGGCGTATGCCCTGTAGGCTGCTCCGTAATGGCATATGATTACTTCAACTGCGATATGATCGAGGCTGCTCACGGACGTGCTCCGGCTGTAGCTACCGGCGTTAAGCGCACAAACCCCGATAAGTTCGTATTTACATATCAGGGTGACGGCGACCTCGCTGCTATCGGTACTGCGGAGACTGTTCACTCTGCTACCAGAGGCGAGAACATCGTTGTTATCTTCATCAACAACACTATCTACGGTATGACCGGCGGACAGATGGCTCCTACCACTCTTCCGGGTCAGGTAACCCAGACCACTCCCTTCGGACGCAGCCCTGAGCTCGCCGGCTACCCCGTAAAGGTATGCGAGATGCTCTCTCAGCTCACAGGTACAGCCTACGCTGAGCGCGTTGCAGTGGATTCCGTTCCGCATATCCGCGACGCAAAGAAGGCTATCCGCAAGGCTTTCGAGAACCAGAAGGCTGGCAAGGGCTTCTCTATCGTAGAGGTGCTCTCCACTTGCCCCACAAACTGGGGTCTTGCGCCGGCAGAGGCTATCAAGAGACTTCAGGACGAGATGATCCCCTACTATCCGCTCGGCGTATACAAGGACGTCGAGGAGGGCGTATTTGCTAATACAGAAGGAGGCGAGAAGTAATGACTACAGAGATACTTCTTGCGGGCTTCGGCGGACAGGGCGTTCTCTTCGCCGGAAAGATACTCGCTTACTGCGGACTCATGGACTCCAAGGAGCTCTCATGGCTCCCGTCCTACGGTCCTGAGATGAGAGGCGGCACGGCTAACTGCTCGGTATGTATCTCCGACCAGCCTATCGGCTCCCCGCTCGTACTCACCCCCGATATCCTCATCGCTATGAACCAGCCCTCGTTCGACAAGTTCGTATCCGAGGTGCGTCCCGGCGGAAAGGTATTCTACGACAGCACTCTCATCGAGGCTGAGCAGACCCGCACGGACATCAGCTACTTCCCGATAGAGTCCTCCAAGCTCGCAGACGATAACGAGCTCAAGGGCGGCTCCAACATCATACTCCTCGGCAAGGTCATCAAGGAGACATCTCTGTTCTCCCTCGAGACCATGAAGAAGGGTATCGAGAAGGTGGTTCCCGCTTCTAAGGCACACCTCATCGGCAATAACTTCAAGGCTATCGAGATCGGTATGAACAACTGATCTGTGGGTCTCCCCGATACGGGGAGACCTTTTCTTTTTATTCTTATTGCATTTGGATCAGAATTGTGATATAATCAACTCAGGACGCAAAGTCCGCACCAAATATAGGGAGGAATCAATATGCAATACACTATCATCGGACAGACAGTACCCGCAGTTGAGATCGAGCTCAATGCAGGAGAATCCATGTACACCCAGTCGGGCGGAATGATATGGCAGAGCGAGGGCATAAAAATGTCCACGAATGCACGCGGCGGTGTCGCACGCAGCCTGGGCAGATTATTCACGGGCGAGTCTGTATTCATGGCGAATTATACCGCCGAGACACAGGGCGCAAAGATAGCCTTCGGCTCAACAGTTCCCGGCACAGTAGTCCCCGTAGATATCGGCAGGAGCGAGATGATAGTCCAGAAGGGCTCGTTCCTTTGCGCACAGCAGACCGTAGACCTCAAGGTAGCATTCTCAAAGAAGTTCACAGCCGGACTTTTCGGTGGTGAGGGCTTTATCCTCCAGAGACTTTTCGGCTCGGGTCTGGCATTCCTCGAGGTTGACGGCGATATGGTCGAGCGCACTCTTGCCCCCGGTGAGGTGCTCAAGGTCGATACCGGAAATGTAGTCGCATTCGATACCAGCGTGAGCTACGAGATAGAGACGGTAAAGGGCCTCGGCAACATCTTCTTCGGCGGCGAGGGACTCTTCCTCACACGTCTTACAGGTCCCGGAAAGATAATCCTCCAGACCCAGAACTTCAACGACTTTGCCGGACGTATCATCGCGAGAGTACCAAAGGGCTGATCGGATGAACGTCAGGGAAGAGCTTTTAAAACAGCTTGCACAGGCAGAGGGCGGCTTCGTTTCCGGAGCCGCCCTTGCTGAACGTCTCGGAGTGAGCCGCAATGCCGTGTGGAAGGCAGTGAAGGCGCTGACAGCCGACGGATACGACATAGTCTCCTCAGCTTCGGGCTACCGACTTTCGGAGAGCACGAACAAGCTCTCCGCGGAGATGATAGCTCCTCACCTCCGGACAGAGGACCTGGGGCGCGTGCTCACCGTGCTCGACGAGGTCGATTCGACCAATAATGCCGCGAAGAAGCTCGCCTCTGCGGGCGCAGTACACGGCACGACAGTCACAGCGGAGCGTCAGACCGGCGGCAAGGGACGTCTCGGGCGTACATTTGTCTCGCCGCCCGGCACAGGCGTATACATGAGCGTGATAGTCCGCCCGGACTTTGGTCTGGACGTCGCGTCGATGATAACATCAGCGGCAGCGGTCGCGGCGGCAAGGGCAGTCGAGAAGCTGAGCGGCGCAGACGTGCAGATAAAGTGGGTCAACGATCTCTACATGAACGGCAGGAAGATCTGCGGCATACTGACCGAGGCGTCGCTCGGCATGGAGATGAGTTCGCTGGACTACGCGGTCATCGGTATCGGGGTGAACGTCAGGAGCGTGCGGGCAGAATTCGACAGTGAACTGCAAAGCGTGGCGACATCTGTCGAGGACGAGACCGGTCTGAAGCTCGATCGCAGCGCACTCTGCGCGGAGATACTGAACGAGCTCGAGGTGTGGCTGGGACGTGTCACGGACAGAGGATTCCTGCCTGAATACCGCCGCAGGGAGCTCCTCACGGGTCACGAGATAACGGCTTCGGTCGGCGGGCAGACGATGTCCGGGCTTGCGACGGGAGTTGACGACAATGCGAATCTGATAGTACAGCTCCCGGACGGCACAGAGCGTCACCTCAGCTCCGGCGAGGCGAGCCTGTGCAGGGTGAAGAAATAAAAAAGCGACCGCAAGGTCGCTATTTTATCAGATCTCAGGTCCCAGGTGTCAGGTTGTAGGGGAGCCGCCCTTTGGGCGCCCACGAATAACCGTTATCTTCCCTACACGACCACCTGAACCTATTTTTTCTCAAACATCAGCACTGGATACCCCTCGTAATACGGCTTGACTATCTCGGGGTGAGCGTCGGCGTAGCGGAATATCTCATCCGCGAGCCCGTTTTTGAGAAACCCCACCAGCTCCGACAGCGGACGCCGGTACAGCTCCTCACATATCGACGCGATAGTGACAGCCCGCCTGCCGCCGACCTCCATGATACGGTACGGCCATATGCGGCAGTCGAAGGGCTTGTCGTCGCCGAGCATACAGCCGGTCGGAGTCAGCGCCGGACACGAGAACAGCCCTTCGCTGTCAAATTCGCGGACGCGGAGCATATACCCGCCGTCCCGCGCGATGAACTCAGTCTCCGGACGCGCGGCAAGGATACGTTCGCGCAGCTCCGGAGTGAACACCGGCGTCTCCCAGACGTCATAGCGGTCGAAGACGCAGCACAGCCTGCACTGCGCGCACGAATCAGGGGAGAGAAGTCCCTTCAGCATAAAAACACCTCGCATATATGAAAAGACCCGTCGTCTCCGGCGGGCTTTCTGTTCTTTATTCAATGGTAACGGAGACCTTGAGATCCTTCTTGGCAGCGCCGGCACGCATGATGGTGCGCAGTGCCTTAGCTATCCTGCCCTGCTTTCCGATGACTCTTCCCATATCGTCGGGAGCAACGGAAAGGTGGAACACGATCACGCCCTCAGCGTCGGGCTCGTCTTCTGTTATCTTAATGGCGGTCTTGTCCTCGACGAGACCGGCAGCGATTGCATAAAGCAGATCCTTCATAGTAATACCTCCTGAGCTCTCCGGAACAGAGGCAGAGACTTATCGTCCCTCCTCTTCCGCAGAAGCGTTATCAGAGCACGCCCTCTTTCTTGAGGATAGCCTTAACAGTGTCTGTAGGCTGAGCTCCCTTAGCGATCCAGTCCTTAGCCTTGTCAGCATCAACCTTAACTACGGACGGCTCCTTTGTGGGATCGTAGAAACCGATCTCCTCAACGAATCTGCCGTCTCTGGGGTATCTGGAATCAGCAACGACTATACGATAGAAAGGAGCCTTCTTAGCGCCCATTCTTCTGAGTCTGATCTTTACTGCCATTGTATTTCACCTCCGTATCAGAAATTATATATCAAGCGGCGGGAGACCGCATTGATGAGCTTTGCATGAAAACGCCTGACGCGCTTACATGGGGATATTTCCTCCGCCCTTGCCGGTGAACTTGTCGAAGTTCATTCCCGCGAGCTGCTTGCGCGCCTTGCGGAGCGACATCTTGTTGTTCTTGCCGGTGAACTTCTTCATGACGTCCTGCATCTGGTCGAACTGCTTGAGCAGACGGTTCACATCCTCGACCTTCGTGCCCGAGCCCTTGGCGATACGCCTTTTGCGGGAGGGGTTGATGATAGAGGGCTTGGCGCGCTCGGCCTTGGTCATCGAGGTTATCATCGCCTCGACCCTCACGAGCTGGTGCTCGTCGATGTCAGCGTCCTTGATCTTATCGCCGCCGGGGAGCATACCGAGAATGTTCTTCATCGAGCCGAGACGCTTTATCTGCTTCATCTGGTCGAGGAGGTCGTCCATATCGAACTTGTTCTCCTTGAACTTCTTGGCGAGCTTTTCAGCGTCCTTCTGGGACATGACGTTCTCCGCCTTCTCGATGAGGGTGAGCACGTCGCCCATGCCGAGGATACGGGAAGCCATTCTCTCGGGGTGGAACTGCTCGAAATCGTCGAGCTTTTCGCCCATGCCGACGAACTTTATCGGCTTACCTGTAACAGAGAGTACGGACAGTGCCGCACCGCCTCTTGTATCTGAATCGAGCTTCGACATCAGCACGCTCGTGATACCCACAGCGTCGTCGAATGCCTGAGCTACGTTTACAGCGTCCTGACCGGTCATAGCGTCCACGACGAGCATTATCTCGTCGGGCTGGGTCTCCGCCTTGATGTTCACGAGCTCCTCCATGAGGGCTTCGTCAACGTGGAGACGTCCGGCAGTATCAATGATGAGTACGTCGTGACCGTAGTCCTTTGCGTACTTTAGTGCTTCCTTCGCGATGATGACGGGGTCGGTCTGACCCATCTCGAACACCTTCACGTCAGCCTTCTGACCGACAACCTGCAACTGGTTGATAGCGGCAGGACGGTAGATATCGCAGGCTGCGAGGAGCGGACGGTGCCCCTCCTTTTTGAGCAGCTTGGCGAGCTTCGCAGAGTGGGTGGTCTTACCTGAACCCTGAAGTCCGCACATCATGATGACCGT
>JAEELF010000020.1 GCA_016288815.1 Ruminococcus sp. | reverse complement strand
TTTCGGCTCTACAAATGAGATAGGCGTATTTGAGATGATAGACAAGGGACTCCGCGAGGTGGACAACCCGTCGCAGATGCTGCTGGAGGGACGCCCCCACAACGTCTCGGGAACGTGCGTGGCGTGCGTCATGGAGGGAACGCGCCCGATACTCGCGGAGGTGCAGGCGCTTGCCGCGAAGACCAGCTATGCCGCACCTCGCCGCATGGTCACGGGCTTTGACTTCAACCGCCTGAACATCATCATCGCGGTGCTGGAGAAGCGTCTGGGGATATTCATGGGCTCGCTCGACGTGTACCTGAACATCGTAGGCGGCTTCCGGCTGGACGAGCCGGCGGGAGACCTGCCGGTAGCTATGGCGCTGTACTCGGGCGTCATGGACAAGCAGATAGACGAGCAGCTCGTAGCGTTCGGAGAGATAGGGCTCGGCGGTGAGGTGCGTTCGGTATCGCACATCGTACAGCGTATCCGCGAGGCAGAGCGCATGGGCTTCACGAAGTGCGTGATACCGCAGCAGAACATGAAATCCATAGACCCGAAGGACTACGAGATAGAGATAATCCCTGCCGCGACGCTGAAAAAGGCATTTTCAGTCATTTAGCAACGGGATCCCAAAGGGGCGCGGAGCCCGCGTTGGCGGACACGTTGCCGCTCGTAATCTCGCTCACTTTTAACAACGCCCATACTCGTACATCGCATATGGAAAAATTGTTGAACTGATTTCCGCAACGGGATTCCAAAGGGTCGACTGACCCTTTGGCGGAGTCCAGAGGCAGAGCCTCTGGTCGCTTCGCATTAGTTTTTAAGGCGAAGCGAAACTATCTGAAAGGCGCCTCGCAAGGGGTGAATCGAAAAACGATCCAGTGAATCGTTTTTCGAGAGGTGACTCCCCGCAGTGCGGGGAGATGTCAGCGGAGCTGACAGAGGGGTTGGACCCGAAGGGTCGCCCTGTAAGAGAAGGCGTCCCCTTGCTGCCACAACAAAATGACAATGCCTGCGACCGGTGACGGTCGCACGAAAAAGCTACTCAAACCAGAATAACGAGGTCAAAACATGACAGCCAACTACCACACCCACACCGCCCGCTGCAACCACGCGGCAGGCGAAGACAGAGAATACGTCGAACAGGCGATAAACAGCGGGATAAAGATACTCGGCTTCTCCGACCACTGCCCGTGGGTCTTCCCGGGGGGCTACGTCTCCCCGACGCGTATGCAGCCCTCGCAGCTCGACGGTTATTTCACCTCGCTGACCGCGCTCCGCGACGAGTACCGCAGCGACATTTCCATATATATCGGCTTCGAGTCGGAGTACACGCCCGAGCTCATCGAGGCGCAGACCCGCCTCCTCGCGGACTACCCGGTGGACTATATGATACTCGGGGAGCACTTCACCCAGCCCGAGCCATACGGCGCGTACACCGGCTATCCCACGGACAGCGAGGAGGAGCTCCGGCGTTACACCGACCTCATCATCGAGGGCATGGAGACTGGGCTTTACCGTTACATCGCGCACCCCGACCTCATCTGCTTCACGGGTCCGCAGGAGCTTCGCGACCGTGAGCTCAGGCGTCTCTGCGCGTACATGAAGGAAAACTCCCTCCCCGTGGAGATAAATATGCTCGGACTGTGCGACGGCAGACACTACACCTCTGTCCACTTCCTGAAAATAGCGGCGGAGTACGGACTTTCAGCGATCATCGGCTGTGACGCACACACCCCCGGATCGCTCTCGGACACCGCCTCGATCGAACTCTGCCGCACGCTCGCGGAGAGCGCCGGACTGCCGCTCATCGAGACTCTCCCCGGACTTGACGGAGGTATCGCCCCATGAAAAAGGCTAAGGCGGCAATAATAGCCCTTTCCGCGGCACTTGCCCTGAGCGTCGGGTACAATGTCTACTCGCTGTGCTTCATGGAAAGACAGCGCAGCTACCTCCAGTCCCCGGAGGAGATATACTGCATGGAATGCGGCGTGATAGAGGCAAATTCCGCTATCCGCGAGGGCGGCACAGTGGACATAAAATACGACTTTGACAACCCCGAATACGTCCAGCTCAGAGCCGACTACGGCATAGAAGCGATAGCGGGGGAGGGCAGCGGATTTGACCGCGCAGTACGCCTCATGGACGAGTTTTCGGGACGCCTCAGACACAACGGCACCTTCGCGACCGAGCCCGGGAACTTCAATGCACTGTACCTCCTGAACTACAGTCTTGACCAGAAGAAAAACGGGATAAACTGCCGCGCAAAGGCTCAGATACTGAACGAGATGTGCCTTGCGCTGGGGATATATTCGCGGAAGCTGTGGCTCATGCCGATATCGGTCTACGACAGCGACTGCCACGTCGTGAACGAGGTCTGGGACAGCGAACGCGGAGCATGGATAATGCTCGACATAACGAACGATATGTACTGGGTGGACGAGAACGGCATCCCGCTCTCAGCGCTTGGGATAAGGGAAAAACTCTCGAAGCAGGAATTCTGCACCCCTGTGACTCCGGACGACGACCTCAGCGACCTTGAAAGGTCGCGGGAGGAGAACTGTTCGGAGCTGCTGTACATCGCGAAAAACATGGTGTATCTGCGCTACATGGACAGCTACACCGTCGGGGAGTCGGTGGTCTACGACCTCATGCCGGTGAATCTCGACAAGCCTTACGACTTCCTGATATCCGAGGAGAGCGTGACAAAGGCACCGAACTGAAAGGAAGAGCAAGATGAGTATTTTTGATGTATTCGACCGTATTTCGGCTAAATCGACAGCCCCGCGGGGTAAGATAGAATATGTGATAGCCGGCCTCGGCAACCCCGGCATGGAGTACGAGAACACCCGCCACAATGCAGGCTTCATGGTGCTCGATGCGCTCGCGGAGCAGCTCGGCGCGAAGGTAGACCGTTTGCAGTTCAAGGGCAAGACCGCGGACGTCACTATCGGAGAGGTGCGGTGTCTGCTGCTGAAGCCGACGACCTACATGAACAACAGCGGCGAGTCGGTCGTGCAGGCGCTGGACTTCTACAAGCTCGGCGCGGAGCGCCTGATAGTGGTGTGCGATGACATCTCCCTCGAAGCGGGAAAGCTGCGCATACGCCGCAAGGGCAGCCACGGCGGACACAACGGACTTCGCAGCATAGTTGACCTGACCGGCAGGGACGATTTCCAGCGGATAAAAATGGGCGTAGGCAAGAAGCCGCACCCGGACTATGACCTCGCGAAGTGGGTGCTGGGGAAGTTCAGCAAGGACGACGCCGCGCTGATGCAGGAGTCGGTGAAGAACGCCTGTGAGTGCCTGAAACTCATGGTGCAGGGCAAGACCGACGAGGCGATGAACAAATACAATTCTTAGGTGTCAGGTATCAGGTATCAGGTGCCTGCCCGATGCAGGGGACGCCGCCCTCGGCGTCCCCTGCGACTACAGCCCCGAAAAACGGAGAAACAGAATGAACATATTCAAGGACATATTCCGCGAGCTCCCGGCATTCCGGAGCATTCGCGAAGCGATCGAAAAAAACATATCACCCGTCTCCGTGACGGGCCTTTCGCATATACACAGGGCGAACCTCATCGCGGCGCTGAGCGGGGAGGGAGTGCACCTCGTCGTGACCGGCACCGAAGCGGAAGCGAAGAAGCTCTGCGACGACGTGAATGCCATGACCGGCGGAGATACAGCAGTGCTTTTCCCGTCGAAGGAGCTGGTCTTCACGCCCGTGGACAGCGCGAACCACGAGTACGAGCACATGAGGATATCAGCGCTGTCGCGCGCCGCAAAGGGCAGCTGTTCGGTCATCTGCGCGAGCATAGAAGCCGTCATGCAGCCGGTGATACCGGTGGGCGTGCTCATAGCGGCGGGGACAGAGCTGAAGCAGGGCACCGAGATCGACCTCACCAGGCTGTGCCGCGACCTCGCTGCGTGCGGGTACCAGCGCTGCGAGAAGGTCGAGGGCGCGTCGCAGTTCAGCGTGCGCGGCTCGATCGTGGACATCTTCCCGGTGCAGTGCGACCGTCCTGTGCGCATCGAGCTCTGGGGCGACGAGATAGACTCCATATCCGAGTTCGAGACCGACACCCAGCGCCGCACTGAGCCGCTCGACAGCATAGACATCTCCCCCGCGAGTGAGATACTCTACGACCCCGCTGAGCTCGCGGACAAGATAGAAGAGTTGTGCAAAAAAGCCCGCGGAAAGCGTGCAGAAGCCATTCGCGAGCGCCTTGGCGCGGACGTCCACAGGCTGCGTGCGGGCGAGCTGCTTGTCCACGCACAGAAGTACTACCCCCTCGTCTACGGCGCCCCGACGACGGTCCTCGACTACATCGACGGAGTGGTGCTTTTCAGCGATTTTTCGGACGTCATGGACAACGCCGCAGGCGTCTCCTCCCGCTACGCCGAGGACGTGAAGATACTCATCGAGGACGGACAGCTCTGCAAGGGCCTGGACGGTCATGTGCTCGAGCTCCCGGACGTTCTCGTCCGCGCCGAGAAGAGCGTCTGCCTTTACATGAGCACCTTCGTGCAGGGCGGCGAGAGGGTGGATTTCCGCCGCATGGTGAGCTTTGAAGCCATGCAGACCGCCTCGTGGGGCGGCGAGATGAAGCAGCTCACCGAGGACCTTGAGGAATACATACGCCGCAGCTACCGCGTGATACTCGCGGCGGGCAGCGAGAAGACTCTCCCCATAATACAGGACGACCTCCGCGAGCAGGGGATACCGTGCGACCTCGCAGAGGAGGGGATAGCTCCGCAGACCGGCAGGGTGCTCCTGATGACGGGCAGCTTCTCGGGCGGCTTCGAGTATCCCGAGACCCGCACCGCGCTCATCACGCAGGGACGCGCCCTCGATGCCACGCGTAAGAAGCGCCGCAGGAAGAAAAACAAAGCCGAGGAGATACGCTCCCTCGCGGACATCACCGAGGGCGACCTCGTCGTACATTCCGGACACGGCATCGGGCGCTTCGTCGGCATACGCAAGCTCGAATTCGACGGCGTGACCAAGGACTACATCACCATACAGTACGCCGGCACGGATAAGCTGTACATACCCGTCACGCAGCTCGACATGGTCTCGAAGTACATCGGGCCCCGCGATGACACCGGCGTGAAGCTGAACAAGCTCAGCTCGGGTGAGTGGCAGAAGACCCGCTCGAACGTCAAGCGTGCCGTCAAAGATATGGCACACGAGCTCATCGCACTGTACGCGAAGCGCGAGCAGAGCCAGGGCTTCGCTTTCTTCCCGGACGACGAGATACAGCGTGATTTCGAGGAACGCTTCCCCTACGTCGAGACCGACGACCAGCTCACCTCGATCGCCGAGATAAAGGCAGACATGGAGCGTCCCCGACCTATGGAGCGTCTGCTGTGCGGCGACGTCGGCTTCGGCAAGACCGAGGTCGCATTGCGTGCTGCTATGAAGTGCGTCCTCGCGGGCAAACAGTGTGCCCTCCTTGCGCCGACCACAGTCCTCGCGTACCAGCACTACCAGACCGCGCTGCGCCGCTTCGAGCACTTCCCCGTGAACGTCGAGCTGCTGAGCCGTTACCGCTCCCCGAAGCAGCAGGCAGAGATAGTGAAGAAGCTGAAGCAGGGGCGGATAGACCTCCTCATCGGCACCCACAAGATCATACAGAAGTCCGTGGTGTTCAAGGACCTCGGACTGGCTATAATCGACGAGGAGCAGCGCTTCGGAGTGGCACACAAGGAGCGCTTCAAAGAAGCCTTCGCAGGCGTTGACGTGCTCATGCTCTCCGCGACTCCTATCCCGCGCACGCTGAACATGGCGATGAGCGGCATACGCGATATGTCGGTCATCGAGGAGCCCCCGCAGGACCGATACCCTGTGCAGACCTACGTCATCGAGTACAACGCCGGAACGGTCGTGCAGGCGATAGTGCGTGAGCTTCGCCGCGGCGGACAGGTCTACTATATCCACAACCGCGTGGAAACGATAATGGCTTGCGCAGGACGTCTCCAGCAGTTCCTTCCGGAGGCGAGGATAGCCTACGCTCACGGACAGATGAGCGAGGACGAGATGTCCGACATCTGGGAGCAGCTCGTCGAGCACGAGATAGACATACTCGTCTGCACGACCATAATCGAGACCGGCGTGGACGTCCCGAACGTCAATACGCTGATAATCGAGGACTCCGACCGCTTCGGACTTTCCCAGCTCTATCAGCTCCGCGGACGTGTGGGACGCTCCAACAGGCGCGGCTATGCGTATTTCACTTATAAGCGCGACAAGGTGCTGACAGAGGTCGCAGCGAAGCGGCTGAGCGCCATGCGCGAGTTCACGCAGTTCGGCAGCGGTTTTCGCATAGCCCTCCGCGACCTCGAGATACGCGGCGCGGGAAGCATACTCGGCGGGCGCCAGCACGGCCACATGGAGGCGGTCGGCTACGATATGTACCTCAAGCTGCTGTCGGAGGCTATCGCGGAGGAAAAGGGCGAAAAGCCCGAGAAGATACCGGAGTGCCTCGTGGACATACAGATAGACGCACATATCCCGGAAACCTACATTTCAAGCCTTAATCAGCGCATAGATATGTACCGCAAGATAATGCTCGTGAACGAGGACGCCGACAAGACCGACCTCATCGACGAGCTTATAGACCGCTACGGCGAGCCGCCGAAGTCCGTCGTGGGACTTATCGACGTCTCCCTGCTGAGGAACAAGGCAGCGCACCTCGGTATCACCGAGATATCACAGAAAAACGGCTCGATGTACTTCTACACCGAGTACATGGACACCTCCCAGATAGCGGCGCTGTCCAAGGCGTACAAGGGACGCATAACGTTCAACGGCATGGGACGCTCGTATGTGTCGGTGAAGATATCCCCTAAGGTGAGACCGTTCGACATGATGCGCGACACCGTGGACATCATTCACGACAGCCGGGAAAAGGCGTGAAATTGCTCGGAATTGTGAAGTGTGCAGTCAGAAGAATAGGCATATTTGTGCAAAATGCTACTTTACACGGGATTTTTTTTGTGATACAATGATGGTATAATAATATAGTGAGGCGGAGTAGGTTCCCGCCGCGCTCAAGTAAGGAGTTTTTTATCATGAAGATGAATAGGTTCTTTGCAGCAGTAGCTGCAACAGCTCTCTCCGTTACCGCTTTCGCTGCAATGTCCTCAACAAGCGCAAGCGCTGCCCAGACTGAGATTGCTTACACTCAGTCCGACAATTCCCTCAACGTTGCCAACGACGGCAAGATGATCCGCAGAAACATCTACAACGTATGGACTACCCCCAAGATCACCGATATCGACGGTCCGAACACAACTGTTGAAGAGATGCTCACTATCGACTTCACAGTTTCCGGTCTCAACGACGGCGACGAGGCTAACATCTGGCTCGCAGGAAGCATTGGCGGCGTTTCCGTATGGAACCTCGACGAGTCTGCTGACGCTATCAAGATCAATGGCAACGGCGACTACACAGTTTCCTGGAAGGGCATCAATTCCGCAAATATCGACTGCCTTATCCTTGAATCCGACATCAACTGCTACAACTACGGCAGCTTCACAGGCCTCGACGGCTCGGGCGTTTCCCTCACTGTAAAGTCTATCAAGACCGGCAAGGAGGAGGAGACCACAACTTCTACCACAACAACTACCACAGGTGCAGCAGCTGACAATAACTCCACAACAACTACAACAAAGGCTGCTCAGGGCGGTGCGACCACCACAGCGGGAGTTAAATCTGCCGCTACAGGCGACCACGGCGTAGCTGTTGCAGTATCCTTTATGACACTTGCAGGCGTTGCAGCATATGTAGCAAGAAAGAAGTACTAATTTAGTCTTTGAAGCACTGATAATGCCCTCTGCTTGCAGAGGGCATTTTTATAGAAAGGAGAAAATATGGATTACAGAAAGATAGTGGCGAGTGCGCTCGCACTTTCACTCGCAGCGGTAAGCGCCGGCTGCGGAAAGGGCAGTTCGTCAACTCAGGAAAGCGCGGCGGAGACCACCGCTGCGGCAGAAACAACAGAAGCAGCGACCGAGGCTGAGACAGTCGAGGCGACCGAGCCCACCACGGAGGAGCTCATTCCCCCGACTCCCGTCGAGGCGACCGACCCCAACACCGTTACCTTTGACGACGGCGACTTCTCGTTCGCTTCCGCGAAGACGATCGACAAGGATTCCGCACAGGGCGAGCTCGAGATAGTTGAGGTCGAGGGCAACAAAATGCTCCGTTTCACCGACGACGGCACGAACTTTGCGAACGATACTGTCCAGAAGATACAGATCGACGCAGCAATGCTCCTCACTCCCGAGAACGTTGCGAAGGTACGCAGGATAGAGTTCGACGTCTACGCAGACGCAACAGCGGACAGCTTTGTGGCTGACAGCGGCGAGAGCCTGAGAGTCCCCGGCTGGATAGGCGGAGGCGGCGGCGCGAACTGTGCCGGCGACAACTGGTACGACTTCGGCGAATGGAGCGGCGGTGAGTACAACTTCGAGATGTCCGGCGCAGTCCACGGCGAGTTCAAGTTCCTGCTCGCAGCAGGCGGAAAGTGCTGGGACGAGACCATGCCCGAGGCTACCTTCCTCATAATGAGATGGGGACCGAAGAACGAGGGCAACTTCTACCTCGACAACATCGTGTTCTACGACGAGGACGGCAATTCCCTCCCGCTCGCGAAGGCAGAGCCCACAGGCGAGGAGACCCCCGTGGCAGATCCCGCTCAGGAGGAAGCTCCCGCAGCTGAGTCCGAGGAAGCAGCTCCCGAGGCAGCAGAATAATGACATAACGAGGACGCACATCAGCCAGTCCTCTTAACGGAAAAAGTGAGTTACCGAGCCTGAAACTACGGGCTCGGTATTTTTATGCCGTGTTCCGCCCGAGGGGGCTCCCCTCAGTGCGTCCTTTTCTTTTTGGTGAGGGATTAATTCCGTCCAATATATTGCATTTCCCCGCTTTATGTGATATAATGTTCGTATGCGAACATTATAATTTATCATAATGCCCTTGCAGATACGCAGAACAAAGCTCGCTCCCTGCAATCGGGCGATTATATCACAACGCTTCGCTTATGTGATATAATGTAGTCAAATACTCAGAGCCTGCCCGCGCGGCGGCTCCGACCCAAAGGACGTGCACAACTATGGCTATAAACTACGATGTCATCATCGCCGGCTGCGGCGCGGCAGGACTCTACGCAGCGATAAACCTCCCCTCCGATCTCCGCGTGCTGATCCTCTGCAAGCGCGAGCTCTCCCTCTGCAACTCCATGCTGGCGCAGGGCGGTATCGCGGGAGTTTACGATTCCCCCACGGACAATATCCAGTACCACCAGAACGACACCCTCATCGCGGGCAGCTTCAAGAACAACGTTGACGCAGTCCATACCCTCGTCAGTGAAGCTGCACAGGACATCGCCCGCATCATAGAGCTCGGTGTGGACTTCGACAAGAACCCCGACGGCTCCTACCACCGCACCCTCGAGGGCGGCCACGGCCATCACCGTATCTTCCACCACACCGACTCCACCGGCAAGGAGATAACCACCAAGCTCCTCGCGTATGTGCAGAGCCTGAAGAACGTGACTATCATGGACAACACCCTCATGTGCGCAGTGAAGCAGACCTCCACAGGCTACTCGGCATTCCTGAAAATGCCTGACGACACCTACGAGACCGCCAACTGCCACTTTATGATACTCGCTACCGGCGGTATCGGCAGAGTGTACGAGTTCACCACCAACTCCGCGATAGCGACCGGTGACGGCATAACCTTCGCATACGAAATGGGCGCGAAGATCAAGAACCTCAGCTACGTCCAGTTTCACCCCACGGCATTCAACAACCGCAATACCCGCGAGTGCTTCCTCATCTCCGAGGCAGTCCGCGGCGAGGGCGCATATCTGCTGAACTGCCACAAGGAGCGCTTCATGCACAACTACGACGAGCGCCTTGAGCTCGCTCCGCGCGACGTCGTATCCCACGCGATAATACAGGAGTCCCGCAAGCAGAACTCCACCGATTTCTTCCTCGACATCAGCTACAAGGACAGCGACTTCCTCAAAAAGCGCTTCCCGATGATATACAAGAACCTCCTCGAGCAGGGCTGGGACCTCACCAAGGGACCCGTCCCGATATATCCCTGCCAGCACTACCTCATGGGCGGTATCGACGTTGACCGCAACTCCGAGACCAGCCTGCCGAACCTCTTTGCCTGCGGCGAGTGCTCGCACACGGGCGTACACGGCAGCAACCGCCTCGCGAGCAACTCCCTCCTCGAAGCGCTGGTGTTCTCGCGCCACGCCGCCGACAGCATAGCTCTCAGAGTGGGCAGCGTCTCCGATACCTTCGAGACCGCAGAGTTCGATGCCCACACCGACAGCCGCCATATCCCCAAGGGTTACCGCACAGAGACCCGCCGTATCATGCAGCGCAGCCACTTCGTTATCCCGGACAAGAAGGCAGCAGCAGAGGGCTTCGTCCGCGTCAATGAAATGCGCAACGACCTCCTCACAGGCAATTACTTCGTGGACGCCGACTACGTCCTCGCGAAGTCCATCGTGACCGTAGCCTACATCATTCTCGGGGAAATGCTCCAGTAAGAAAGGGGAACGCAATGAAACTGCTCCAGTGCTACATCGACAGCATAATAACCACCGCCCTCATGGAGGACATCAACTACATCGACGCCGCTGCGGATAACCTTATCCCGCCCGAGCACACCAGCTCCGCTTACTACGTTGCGAAGGACACCGGCGTGGTGTGCGGCATAGAGGTCGCAAAGCGCGTCTTCGAGCTTGCCGGCGGCGACGTTGATTTCCGCATACTCCTCCCCGACGGCTCAAAGGTGCAGAAGGGCGACATCATCGCCGAGCTCAGCGGCAGCACGCTCACGCTTTTAAAGGGCGAGCGCACGGCTCTGAACCTTCTGCAGCATATGTCCGGCATCGCGACAGCCACGAATAAATGCGTGGAGCTCGTCAAGGGCACAAATGCCTCCGTGACCGACACACGCAAGACTCTCCCGGGTCTGCGCGCGATACAGAAGTACTCCGTGACCGTAGGCGGCGGCAAGAACCACCGCTTCAATCTCTCCGACGCCGCAATGCTCAAGGACAACCACATCGACGCATACGGCGGCATAACGGCAGCCGTCTCGGCGCTGCGCGAGAAGATAGGTCATACCGTGAAGATAGAGGTCGAGGTGCGCACCCTCGACGAGCTCCGCGAAGCGCTCGACAATAAGGTCGAGATAATCATGCTCGACAATATGTCCTGCGAGGAGATGAAGGAGGCAGTCGGCATAGCAGCCGGACGCGCGCTCCTCGAGGCTTCGGGCAACGTCACCGCGGAGAATATCCGCGCCGTCGCAGAGACCGGAGTGGACATCATCTCCCTCGGCGCACTGACACATTCCGTGAAGTGCTTTGACATCTCGATGAAGATAAGGAAGTAAGGTCTCAAAACGGTAACAATTTGCGCATTTCCCTTGCAAAACATCCGGAAATATACTATAATGGTAATATAATTACTATGAGAGAGGGCATTCCGGATGACACCACAGCTGAGAAACCTGCTGATACTGCTTGCGGGAATAGTTATCGCACTGATAATCGTGATACTCCTGTTCAGCGGAAAAAGCTCGTTTATGAGATTTATGTCGATATTCCTCGAGGATCAGGACAAAGCAGACGGCAGCAGAGCCACCGGCAGAGTCAACAGCCGCCGGGGCAGCGACAGCGGCGGAGAGCCTCAGCAGAAGAAAACGTGGGAGCCGATCGTCGAAATGGCAACGCTTATCCGCAAGACCGACGATCGTCAGCGCATAATCGAGAGCACCGGCCAGGAGCGCCTTGTGGACGAGTACTACGAGCTCACGTTCGTCACCCGCAAGGGGCAGAAGCTCCACATCGAATGCTCGCGCGACGCCTACGACCGCATACCCTTCAACCAGCAGGGCTCACTGACGTACAGGCGCAATGTCCTCGTTAAGTTCAAGTACTACGAGGATACGATACTCAACAACTGACAATTCTGAACTATGGCAACAGGGCGGCGCGGTCCGCCCTTGTTATTTATGAGGCGATATTATGGTACAGTTCAACAACGACTGGGACGAGCTGCTGCGCGGCGAGTTCGCAAAGGAATACTACCTCAAGCTGCGTCAGACCCTGATACAGGAGTACCGCACGCAGCGCATATACCCGGGAATGTACGACATCTTCAACGCCATGAAGCTGACCTCCTATGACAGCGTGAAGTGCGTGATAATCGGGCAGGATCCCTACCACGGCGAGGGTCAGGCACACGGTCTGAGCTTCTCGGTGCGGAAGGGGATAGCCCCGCCGCCGTCGCTGGTGAACATCTTCAAGGAGATACGCGACGACGTAGGCATAGACAACCTCGGCAAGCACGGTGAGCTGACCAAGTGGGCGGAGAGCGGCGTGCTGCTGCTGAATTCCGTCCTCACAGTACGCGCAGACCAGGCACGCAGCCACCGCGGCATCGGCTGGGAGGAGTTCACCACGGACGTGATAAAGCTGCTCAATGAGCGTCAGAAGCCAATGGTGTTCATGCTGTGGGGCGGCGACGCCAAGGCAAAGCAGCAGTACATAACCAACCCCGCTCATCTCGTGCTGAGGGCAGCGCACCCGAGCCCTCTTTCGGCATACAACGGCTTTTTCGGGTGCAGACATTTTTCAAAGGCGAACAGCTTCCTCGAAAAGACAGGTCAGGGAGCGATAGACTGGAGTATCGACTAAGGAGCAGCTATGAAGATAAGAGATCTATTTGAAGAAAAAACTGTATTTTCGTTCGAGGTCTTCCCCCCGAAGAAGACCAGCCCCGTGGAGGTCGTCTACGACACCCTCGACGAGCTCCGCGACCTCAAACCGGACTTCATCAGCGTGACCTTCGGCGCGGGCGGCAGCGGGAACAGCGCATACGCCTGCGAGATAGCCTCGCGCATCAAGGAGAGCGGCGTGATACCCATGCTGCACCTTCCCTGCATAAACTTCACCCGCGCGGAGATAGACTCCACCCTCGCAGAGGCACAGAAGCGCGGCATTGAGAACATACTCGCCCTCCGCGGCGACATAAACCCGGATATCCCGCCGGTGAAGGACTTCGAGCACGCGAGCGACCTCATCTCCTATATCCGCAGCAAGGGCGACTTCGACATCGCCGGCGCGTGCTACCCCGAGGTACACCCCGACGCACACTCGCTCGTCGAGGACATACTGAACCTGAAAAAGAAGGTCGACGCCGGCGCCGACCACCTCATCACGCAGCTCTTCTTCGACAACGACAGCTTCTACGATTTCCGCGAAAAAGCGGCTCTCGCAGGGATAAACGTCCCGATCGAGGCGGGTATCATGCCGGTAGTCAACAAGAAGCAGATCGAGCGTATGGTCACCACCTGCGGCGCGAGCCTCCCGAGGAAATTCGTGCGTATCATGCAGAGATTCGAGCATGACCCCGAAGCTCTCCGCGACGCCGGCATAGCCTACGCGGTCGATCAGATAGTAGACCTCGCGGCGAGCGGCGTTGACGGCATACACCTCTACACCATGAACAACCCCTACGTCGCCCGCCGGATAAGCGAAGCTGTCTCGGGGATACTCGGTAAGTGATGAAGCTCGAAGGCGTGGACAAAGCCCTTGCGGCGCGGTACATGGGCGTGCGCGGCGAGCCGGACGACGCAGTCCGGGAGCTCGTGGAGCAGGCAGAGAAGCTCGTCTGCGGGAGCGTCTCCCCGAAGTTCGTCCACCGCGAGACCGGCGTGACATTCACTCCGGACGGCGTAAAGCTGGGCTGCATGGAGCGTCTCCTAACAGGGAACGCCATACGGGAGCATCTTGACGGCTGTACGCGGGCAGTGCTGCTTGCAGCGACGCTCTCCGCAGAGGCAGACAAACTTATACGGCAGGCAGGCGTGCGCGACATGGCGCAGGCGCTGGCAGTGGACTGCGTGTGCAGCGCGGCGATAGAGCAGGTCTGCGACCGTGCGGAGGAGGAGATATTCGCGGAGATAAGCGCCCCGTTCAGAACGTGGAGATTCAGCCCAGGCTACGGCGACCTCCCGATAGATCTGCAGGCGGACTTCCTCGCGGCACTTAACGCACAGCGCCGTATCGGACTCACCGCGACGGCAGAGTCGCTGCTGATACCGTCGAAGTCAGTTACAGCGCTTATCGGCATATCCGACGAGCCCGTCAGGGAGCGTGAGAGGGGCTGCGCAGTCTGCTCTATGAAGGGTAGATGTGCGTTCTCAGCGTCCGGCAGGACCTGCACCGGCGGCAATGCACAAAAAATATAAAAATTGTTCATCGTTTGTACAAAACCAACGATTATTTATCAGCAAAATAACAAAAAAACGGCTTGATTTATATTAAAAATGGATATTGACAGCCCTTGTTATAAAATGTTATAATAAAGAAAATGTGTAACTATGACAGTATGTCAATGGCATTATAAAGGAGTTAAAACTATGAAGAAAGTTAAAGCGATGCTCGCTGTACTGCTCATGCTCTCCTCTGCATTTGCAGCAACAGCCTGCGGCGATAAGAGTTCCTCCGGCGAGGAATCCATTGAAGGCACCACCCTCGACGAAGAGAGAGCCAACGCCCTGCTTGAGGCAGCAGGCGTCACCACCAATGCTGACGGCGAGTTCGACGTGAACGACGCTGTTATGGGCGCTGCCACTGACGGAAGCGGCATACAGCTCACAGGTGAGCTCTCAAACAAGACCATCAAGTGGTTCTCGTTCTGGGACATCAACCCCGACGCTACCGGTAAGTCCACACCTGCCGACCTCTACCTCTTCCAGCAGATATACGGCGGAAACGTCGAGTACATACAGTGTACATGGGCAAACCGCTACGAGAAGCTCGCATCGAGCATAACCGCAGGCGAGGGCGCGGATTTCTTCCCCGCAGGCGACCTCGACGCATTCCCCAAGGGCGCGGTCAGCGGAATGTTCACCTCATATGACGATTATATCGACCTCGACTCCCCGCTCTGGGAGGACGTCAAGGACGTCAATGACAGCCTTGTGTGGAACGGCAAGCATTACCTTGCTATATCCAATGTCACAGGCGACCGCTGTGCGGTGCTCTACAACAGAAAGACCGTACAGGAGGCTGGACTCGAGGATCCGGCTCAGCTCTACGCCGACGGCGAGTGGAACTGGAACACCTTCGAGGACATGATAACCAGCTTCGTTGATTTCGATAACAACCACTACGGCGTAGACGGCTGGTGGTACGAGTTCGGGCTCATGAACACCATCGGAGTACCTCCGATAGGCGTCGAGGACGGCAAGCTCGTCAGCCACCTCGCTGATCCTTCAATGGAGAGAGTCCAGAACTGGATGTATGATCTCTACACCAAGCACGCATTCCTCATGATAGAGACAGGCGAGTGGAAGGAGCACCCCGAGTACATCGGCGAGGGCAAGACGCTGTTCTACCCCGTCGGGCTCTACGAGCTCTATTCAAAGCCTGAGATATGGCAGAAGACCTACGGCGAGGACGTGTTCTTCGTACCTATGCCGCGCGACCCAGAGGCTGATGAGTACTATATCCCCGTCGGCATGGACGCAGTAGCTTTCATCAGCGGCGGACAGAACCCCGAGGGCGTTGCCAAGTACCTCGACTGCAAGCGCTTCGTTCTTCTCAACGAGGACGCACGTTCAGTTGCCGACGAGGCTCTCACCAAGGACTACGGCTGGACTCAGGAAATGGTGGACATGAAGGACGAGATGCAGCGCCTCGCTGAGGAGAACCCGTTCTTCGACTTCACCACCGGCGTATCCAAGGACTGCACTGACATACTTGACGGAAGTCTCAGACTTGCCGGAAAGGGCACACCGTGGAACGAGACCTTCGATTCCATCAATTCCACTGTCGAGAGCTATGTCAAGGCAGTGAACGATAACCCTGTAGCCGGTTGATGAAAATTTTCAACCACCAGTCTGAGAAATTGTTGCAGTAGTATAACAATAAAGCAAAGGTATTGCAAACATACGCAGAATATGATATAATATTCCAGTTGAGAACATTGCTGAAGCTCCTGCCCGTCCGGCGGGAGCGGAGGTATTGTTACAGGAAGGAGAGAGGGAACTAATGGAGACAGTTCTTGTTACCGGCGGCAACGGCCTTATCGGTCAGCACATTTGCTCCGGACTTCTTAAAAAGGGCTACGCAGTCATCTCGGCTGACATCAACGAGGGCAATTACAACGAGGGAAAGCTCAATTACTCGTGGATCCAGGTGGCTCCCAACGATAAGAACGGTTACGCTGAGATCTTCGAGAACAACAAGATAGATATACTGATCCACGGAGCCTGCACAGTCGATAACGACCTCGGTCCTATCGTCACAGACAAGGAAATGAGCGACGCCAAGGCGTGCGATAAATTCATCTACAGATATGCCATGACGGAGGGCGTGAAGAAGGTCATCCTTCTGAGCACCGATCAGGTGTATGACTTCCCCAAGACCAGAGAGCCTATCCGCGAGGACAACGACCTCAAGCCCAACACCAACTACGCTGCGCTGAAGTATTCGTCCGAGAAGGCACTCGTTTCGGAGATGTCCCACCACAAGGAGGTCATGGTGTGCATCGCGAGATATTCGCCGGTGTATACGCTCAACTTCACCGACAACCTCGTCGCAAAGATAACCGACCCCAAGGACGGCTCGAAGTTCGTCTACGGAAAGGGACAGTACGGCTTCCAGATGTGCTGTGTCCACAATCTCGTTGACTTTATCCTGTGCTTCGCTAAGAACGCAGACGATATGTCGTATGCGGGCGTGTACAACGTCAGCGACAAGCTCCTGACCACCGCTGCGGACATCATCACCTTCATGCGTGAGAACCACAGACTCGGACCCGTTATGCAGAAGTCTCCCTCGGGCGCGATCTCCAAGATCAAGGGACTTTTCGGCGGAAACAAGGAAGAAAAGACCAATTACCGCTACCTTGACCTTTCCAAGATCGAGAACAACAATATGCTCGACAACACCAAGGCATCGAAGCTTGCGAGCTTCCGCTGGGATATACACAATACCAAGTAAAGCAAAAGAGACCCCTCGGGGTCTCTTTTTATGTTGTACGCCGCCGCAGAGGTCAACGTCTTATTCGATGACCTCATAATTGTCTGCGGCGTTTTCTTTTGTGGCGTGCTCAGTGACGCTCAGGACGCGCACTTTAAGCGGTCTTGCGCCCATGTTTATCTCGATGACGTCCCCGACCTTCACGTCGTATGACGCCCTCGCGACCTTGCCGTTCACGGAGATCTTCTCCGCATCGCAGGCATCGTTCGCGACTGTCCTGCGCTTGATAAGCCTCGTGACTTTGAGGTATTTGTCCAGTCTCATATAGTCTCCCTCCATTCAAAAAAGAGCCGACTGAACGTCGGCTCAAATCTGCATTACTTGTTGACAGCTTCCTTGAGAGCTCTGCCAGCCTTGAAAGCGGGAGCCTTGCAGGGAGGGCATACCATCTTAGCTTTGGTCTTGGGGTTGATGCAGGTCTTCTCGCCTCTCTCGCGTACCTCAAATGTACCGAAGCCGGTGATAGATACCTTCTCGCCGCCCTCAAGAGCCTCCTGGATAGCAGCAACAGTAGCCTCGAGTGCGGAAGCAGCGTCCTTCTTAGTGCAGTTAGCCTTATCTGCGATAGAATTGATGAGTTCAGTCTTAGTCATTTTCATTTTCCTCCAATATTATTTTCTTAGCCTTGTCCCAATAGATGTCGAGCTCCTCGATGGGAAGCTCCTTCATGTCGATACCTTCTGCGCGGGTGAGCTCCTCAGTGACCGCGAAACGCCTGATGAATTTTTCAGTAGAATTTTTCAGCGCCTGTTCAGCGTCTATTCCGAGGTGACGCGCTGCGTTCACGCAGGAGAACAGAAGATCCCCGAGTTCGTCTTCGATATCCGCAGTGCTGCCCGAAGCGACAGCACGCTCAAATTCAGCCTTTTCAGCACCTATACACGCCATAGCGTCCTCCGCGGTGCGGAAGTCCATGCCTGCGCGCATAGCGCGTTTGCCGACCTTCTGAGCCCTCATGAGAGCGGGGAGCGACTTAGCCACGCTGTTCAGAGTGTCCGTGTAGGTCTCCTGACCCTTTGTCTGCATTTTGATAGCGTCCCAGTTTTTCAGCACCTCATCGGTGGTGTCAGCGAGGACATCTCCGAAGACGTGCGGGTGACGCACGATGAGCTTCTTGCAGACCTCGTCGCATACGTCGCTGAAGGTGAAGGTCTGAGCCTCCTCCTCGATACGGCAGTGGAACACGACCTGCAAAAGCACGTCGCCGAGCTCTTCGCGGAGAAGCTCCGTATCCTCGAGGTCGATAGCCTCAATGACCTCGCAGGCTTCCTCTATCATATCGCTGCGTATGGACTTATGCGTCTGTTCCCTGTCCCACGGACAGCCGCCCTCACTGCGGAGGAGACGCATTATTTCGAGCAGGTCGCCTATATCATAGTGACTCTTCTGCTGATATTCAATCATTATTTCTTGCTCCTTTTAAGACAAGGCAAATATTATTATACAGTATTATCCGCCGGATTTCAAGGAGATTTGCCGATTTTCCGCGGAATTTGTCTGATGTGACAAAGTTAAAAGCCAATCTTTATGCACATTGACATATCAACGCGCACATAAAGCTCTGCTCAGCGTGCGTCCACGAAGCCCACCTTGTGGAACACCTTCGATACTATCCTCGAAGAATAGCGGTATGCCTTCTCCGCGCCGGCAGTGTAGAGCTCCTTGAGGTACGCCTTGTCCTGCGAAACACGGTCGAACTCCGTGCGTATCGGAGCGAGATGATCCGCAACAGCCTCGCCGACTGCGAGCTTGAAGTCTCCGTAGCCCTTGCCCGCGAACTCCGTCTCGATAGCGGCATAGTCCTTGCCGGTCACGCAGGAGTAAATGGACATCAGGTTGTTGATGCCGTCCTTGCCCTCGCGGTAGCAGACCTCAGCCTCGCTGTCGGTCACAGCGCGCTTGAACTTGCGGATAATGGTGTCCTTGTCGTCGAGGATGAGGATGCACGCATTGGGGTTCTCATCGGACTTGGACATCTTCTTTGTGGGGTCCTGAAGGGACATTACCTTCGCGCCGACCTCCATGATGTACGGCTCGGGAACTGTGAAGAAATCGCCGTAGCGCTGGTTGAAGCGCTGAGCGATATTTCTCGCAAGCTCGAGGTGCTGCTTCTGGTCAACGCCTACCGGCACGAAGTCCGCATTGTAGGCGAGGATATCCGCAGCCATGAGCACGGGGTATGTGAACAGACCGGAGTTTACGTCGTCCGCATGGCGCTGGCTCTTGTCCTTGAACTGAGTCATGCGGGAGAGCTCGCCGAACTGCGCGTTGCAGCCGAGCACCCAGCTCAGTTCAGCGTGAGTGTGAACGTGGCTCTGGATAAAGAGTATCGACTTTTCGGGGTCGATACCGCACGCCATGAGCAGTGCGTAAGCCGCGAGGGAGTTCTTGCGGAGCGTTGCGGGGTCCTGCTTTACGGTTATCGCGTGCATATCGGCAACGCAGTAAATGCAGTTATATTCGTCCTGGAGCGGGCTCCAGTTGCGTACAGCGCCGATGTAGTTGCCGAGGGTGAAGGTACCCGTCGGCTGGATAGCGCTGAAGATGAGTTTTTTATCGTCCATTGTGGGTTCTCCTTAGAATTAATAGCTGAACGGCTCGGGCTTTTTGTAGCAGCGGAAGACATACCCAGCCGTGAAGATACCGAGGGCAGCGATAATGGCAATGAGTATCCTCGAAACGAAGCTGTTCTCTACGGAAATAGTCCGCGGTATCGTGAGGTACGCCCCGTCCTTGGCATTGACCTCCTCAGCCTCGATCATCGTGTCGTACTCGGTGTCGTAGCGCACGTCATAAGCCACGCTTATCCTCTGCCCGATCTCCTCGTCCATGCTGCGCGAGGTGCGGAAGAGCTTGGTCTGCCCGTTCTCGAACGTGACCTCGACGATGTTGGTGAAGTAGAAGTTGATGAGGGTAAGGGAGCTGTCATTCGAGCCGTTGTAGACCTTCTGATCGACTATCACAGCGTTGGTGGTGTGGTACTCTGCGGAGTGGTTCTGATAGTAGCGGTATTCGCTGTCGTACCAGTCGTTCTCGAAGCTCCTGACGCACTTCAGAAGTATCAGCAGCCCGATGAGCGCCAGCACGAGCAGTATCAGCCCATTAGCCTGCTTGCGGGTCTTTATGATCTTAGCCATTACTTGCTGAGGCCTGCATTCTCCTTGAGCTGGCAGTTCCTGAGCTCGCTGAGCACGCGCTGGTACATAACGTATACCGCACGCTTCTCAGGCTGATCCTCGGGGATATAGCCGGGCTCGAAGACTACCTTGTAAACACCGCCCTTTGTGAGGAGGAAGAGGTTGTTCGCCTTGTTCTTGGGGAGGTCGAACTTTGTGGTCTTCTCAGCCTTGGGGAGGAGCTGTGCCGCGTTTGCAACGAGAGTATTTGCAGCCTGCACGAGTGTGATGTACTTCGTGGCAGCGCCGGAGTACTCTCCGCCGTTGTTGAAATAGAGGTTAGCAGCGCCGTTGATGAAGCATACCATAGTGGTGAGGACCTCCTGCGGCATGGGAATATCAACGACAACGCCGTAAACGTCGTCCTTCTTGAGGGGAACGTTGAAGTAGTCAGCGGGGAAGTGCAGAGCCTGTCCGCGCGTCATGAGGTACTTCTGTGTAACATTGTATCTGTTTGTGATATTGTTAGGCATAACGGTTATTCCTTTCGGGTATTATTTGAGCCTGACTCAGTCAAGCATATCCTTAGTCATTTTTGAGAGTATCTCCATGCCCTTTTCGATCTGAGCGTTTGTGGGAGTGGAGTAGTTCAGGCGGAACGAGTGGCTTACGTCGCTCTCTCTGATGTTGAACGAATTGCCCGGCACAACGGCTACCTTGTACTCCTGGACAGCCTTGGTGCAGAAAGCGTTCATGTCGCACGAATCGGGGAGCGTACACCAGATGAAGAGACCGCCCTCGGGTCTGACGTATGTGATCTTATCGGAGAATCCGTCGTCGATGTAGCTGCACATCAGCCCGCACTTCTCGCGGTATATCGCGCGGAGCTTGTTGAAGTGCGCCTCGCGGTCAACAGTCGTCATGAAGCGGTGCGAGATGACCTGTGCCCAGATATTGGAGTGAACGTCCGACACCTGCTTGCAGACCACTATCTTCTGGATTATGGGCGCGGGAGCCGAGCAGAAGCCCGTGCGGAAGCCCGAAGAGATGAGCTTCGAGAACGTGCTGGAGTAGATGACTCTGCCCTCAGTGTCGAGGCTCTTTATAGTGGGGACATTTGTCCCTGCGAAGCGGAGCTCACCGTAGGGGTCGTCCTCAAGGATAATGAAATCATAGCGGCACGCGAGCTCGTAAACAGCCTTACGCTTTGCGAGGGACATCGTCCTGCCGGTCGGGTTCTGGAAGTTGGGAATGAGGTAGAGCAGTTTGACGTTCTTCTCAGTTTTGAGAGCGTTCTCGAGCTTTTCGAGGTCAATGCCGTCCTCCTCCATGTCGATACCGACGAGGTTGACGTTATAGGAGCGGAACGCATTGAGCGAGCCGATGAAGCTCGGCGACTCGCAAAGGAGGGTATCACCCTCATTGAGGAGCACCTTGCAGGAGAGCTCGTTAGCCTGCTGACCGCCTGATGTGATGATGAGGTCATCGAACTCAGAGTGGAAGCAGCCCTTCTCGGTCATCCAGCCCTTGAGGAATTCACGCAGGGGAGTGTAGCCCTCAGTGACGCTGTACTGGAGCGCGAGAATGGGGTCGTCGCGGAAGAGCTCCGCGGAGAGCTTGGCTATCTCCTCCTTGGGGAAAGCCTCGGGAGCGGGGTTGCCGGCGGCGAAGGATATGACCTCGGGGTCGGCTGTGAATTTGAGTATCTCACGGATAGCGGACGCCTTGAGCCCGCTGACCTTATCGGAGAATTTATATTCCATGGTCTTGCCTGCCTTTCGTGAAAATCATTGCCCGTGCGGAGCAATATCCACATTACATTATAACATATGAGGAAGAAAAATGCAAGGATTTTTCGCGCTGCAGACCAACAAAAACCCCGGACTCATACGAGCCCGGGGTTCATTTTTGTTATTCAGTCATACTGCCTCAGCCGAGAACTATCTCGACCTCGTGTGTACCGCCGTCGCAAACGGGGATAACATTGCCCTCGACAGCCTTGCCGTCGAGTGTCATGGACTTAACGCCCTTGCAAACGTGGTTCGGGTTCTTGACGGTGATGTTGTATGTAGCACCGCGGAACTTACGAACTGCTGTGAAGCCGTTCCAAGCAGCCGGGATAGACGGGTCAACACTGAGACCGTCGAAGTCAGGCTTTACGCCGAGGATGTACTGCGAGATAGCTACCATGTTCCATGCAGCAGTACCTGTCAGCCAGCTGTTCTTGCCCTGACCGAAGTTCTTAGCGTCCTTACCGCCGATCATCTGACCGTAAACATACGGCTCAGTCTTGTGGATATCGGAGGTCTCCTCAGTGAAAGCAGGAGCGATCTTGCTGTAATACTCAAACGCCTTGTCGCCGCGGCCAGCATAAGCCTCAGCACAGATTATCCAGGCGTTGTTGTGAGTGAAGATACCCGCATTCTCCTTGTAGCCGCCGGGGTATGTGGAGATCTCACCGTACTGGATATAGTACTTTGTGAACGCAGGATTGTTGAGCACGAGACCGAACTCGCAGTTGAGGTACTTGTCAATGGAGTTGAGGGTCTTGATGTCAGCTCCGACGTCCTTACCGATCTCGGACATAACAGCGAAGCCCTGGGGCTCGATGAAGATCTTGCCCTCCTCGCATTCGTGAGAGCCCATCTTCTCGCCGTAAGCGTCGTAGGCTCTGAGGAACCACTCGCCGTCGAATGCGGACTCCATAACGTTCTTCTTCATCTTGTCTATCTCAGCCTGAGCCTTTGCAGCCTCGTCGTCCTTGCCGAGGTGCTTGAGGATGCCGACATAAGCAGGACCGGTGTATGTGAAGAGCGTAGCAACGAAAGCGGACTCAGCTATCTTGGAGTAGCCGCCCTCAGCCTTGAACTTGGGATTGGTGTAGGTCTGGAAGCTCTCGCCGGGAGTATCGGAGAAGCATGAGAGGTTGATACAGTCGTTCCAGTCAGCTCTCATAGCGAGCGGCAGACCGTGAGGACCGAGATTGTTCACGATGTGGTAGAAGGAAACGGTGAGGTGCTCGAGCATAGTGTGCTTGCCGTTCGGGTCGTCGTCGAAGGGAACGTCAGCGTCGAGAATTCCCCAGTCGCCGGATTCCTTGATATAGGAGGCAACGGAGAGGATCATCCAGAGCGGATCGTCGGAGAAGTCGCCGCCGATATCAGCGTTGCCCTTCTTGGTGAGGGGCTGGTACTGGTGGTAGCAGCCGCCGTCGGAGAGCTGAGTCGAAGCGATGTCGATGAGACGCTCTCTTGCGCGCTCGGGGATCTGGTGAACGAAGCCGAGGATATCCT
>JAEELF010000019.1 GCA_016288815.1 Ruminococcus sp. | reverse complement strand
TACGGTCCCCGCAGAGCAGGCGACCTCGCGGAGCTCTACGCAAACGCCGACAAGGCGCTGAAAGTCCTCGGCTGGAAGACCGAGAAGACGCTCGAGGATATGTGCCGCGACAGCTGGAACTGGCAGAAGAACAACCCCGATGGCTACGGCAAGTAAATCCGCTCACTGCAATCGGGCAATTATAGCATAACGCTTACGCTTATGCTATAATATCATCATACCAAAATACACCCATTGCACCCGACATTTAAATCAACGGAAGGGGAATTGACCATGAAAAAAGCATTTGCACTTCTGTGCTCACTGGCGATGCTGATATCAGCAGGCTCATGCTCGAAAAAGAGCGGCACATCGGAGACCTCACAGAGTCCGGAGACCGAAGCGTCAACCGGCTCCGCCGAGACACCGACCGACTCCGCGCCGCAGGACACCACGTCCGACACAGAGCTGAAGTACCAGAAATACGCCTCGATGACTCCGGAGGAGATAGTCGCTGAGCTCACCCTTGAGCAGAAGGCGAGCCAGATGGTACAGCCCGCTGTCTACAACGTCACCAAGAGGGACATGAAAAACAACGACTACGGCAGTATCCTGTCCACCGTCGGCTGCATCGATTCCGACGCATGGTGCGAGACCGTTGACGGCTTTCAGGAGTCCGCGATCTTGTCTGAGGCAGGTATCCCGTACATCTACGGTCAGGACGACGTCCACGGCGTGAATTACTGCAAGAACGCGGTATACTTCCCCCACAATATCGGACAGGGCGCAGCCAACGACGAGGAGCTCGCCTATCAGGTGGGACTCATCACCGCTGACGAAGCGAAGCTCTGCCACATGATGTGGAACTTCTCTCCCTGCGTGGCACAGTCCGTCGATCCTCGCTGGGGACGCACCTATGAGTCCTACGGCTCCGACCTCGACACCATAACCCGCCTCAGCACCGCCTACACAAAGGGGCTCATCGACGGCGGACTTGTCGCCTGCACCAAGCACTATTTCGGCGACGGCAACGTAGTCTACGGCACGGGCGAGCAGGGCAGCATAGATATGCTCATCGACCGCGGCGACGCCATACTCACAGACGCTGAGATAGACGAGCTCCTGAAGGTATATCAGGCGCAGATAGACGCCGGCGTCCAGACCATAATGATAAGCCATTCCTCCCTGAACGGCGTCAAGATGCACGAAAACGGAGAGTACATCATGAAGCTGAAGGACGAAATGGGCTTCGAGGGCTTTATCGTCAGCGACTGGGGCTCGATACAGAATATCCCCGCCTCGTCCTACGAGGAGCAGGTCATCAAGAGCATAAACGCAGGCATAGATATGCTCATGGAGACCGACAGATACGACGAAGCAAAGCAGATAATCGTTGACGCAGTCGGCAGCGGCGACATCAGCGAGGAGCGCGTGGACGACGCCGTAACAAGGATAATCAGGGTCAAGAAGAACGCCGGACTGTTCGACGATCCTATGCTGGAGAACATTTCCACAGAGCATACAGAAACGGGCTCGCTCGAGTACCGCACGGTCGCAGAAAAGCTCGTCGAGGAGAGCCTCGTGCTGCTCAAGAACGACAACAGTGTCCTCCCGCTCGGAGCCGGCACAAAGGTATATATCACAGGTCCCGCAGCTGACAGCGGCAGCGTTCAGTGCGGCGGCTGGACTATGGACTGGAACGGCTCCTCCAAGAAGGACGTTCCCGGCGTTACGACGATAAAGGAAGCCTTCGAGAGATACGCAGCGGACTACGGTATCGAGGTCATCACCGACCCGGAACAGGCTGCGGAGGCAGATGTCGTGCTGCTCTGCGTCGGCGAGGAGCCCTATGCCGAGTGGAACGGCGATACTGCGGACATGGAGCTCTGCGGCACGCTCGGTCTTGAGAAGAACAGAACGGCGATCGACGAGGCAAAGGCGCTCGGCAAGCCCACAGTGACTTGTATCATCGCCGGCAGACAGGTCATCATCGACCCCGCCGACTACAGCGCATGGGACAGCGTCGTAATGTGTTATCTTCCGGGCTCCGAGGGCAAGGGCATATCCGATGTGCTCTGCGGCTGTGCTGACTTCACTGGCAGACTGCCGAGCCCGTGGTACAGCTCTGTGGACCAGATACGCACGGACGAATGCTGGCTTGAAAAGGGCTACGGACTGAGCTATGGCGCGGACTTCACCCCCAAGACAGAGCCTGAGACCGTCCTCGATACGCCGTCAGCGGCAGCAGCAGACCCCGCGGCAGAGGGAACAAAGTATACCGTAGGACTGTACAAGGACGGCGTCTATGTCAATGACTACGCGAACCTCAAGCTGAACGTTCCGGGCGACCTGATCTATTACACGGTCGATTATGACGAGAAGCAGGAATGGATAGAAGAGGAGACAAACGAGAAGTACAAAAAGCTCCTGGAATCGCAGGTATATGACGCTTATTTTGCAGACGCGAACGAAGCGATATTTGTGTTCTTTGTGAATACCAATATCCTTTTCCCGGATACTGAAAACGTGACAGAGGATCAGGCGCTTGACTACTGCCGCGACTGGATAAATGAGTTAGGTGATTTTGAATGGGATGAAAGAACAAGCGTCAAGCTCGGAGAAGAGGAGTATCTGAGAGACGTTTGTCATTCTTCTATCGGATTCGACTGCTACTATATCAGAAAGCTCGATGATGATCTCATCTGCTGGATATATGCGACCACGAACATTTCTGAAAGAACTCCCGAATACTACGAAGCACTGTTTGAGTGATGCGGCGTGCAGACCGTCAGAAAACGTGCACGAATAATCAAAACCAAACCGGAAATACTAACCTCGCAAAGTCAACTGATTTTGGGAGGTTAATATTTATGAAAGCAACAGGTATCGTAAGACGCATAGATGACCTGGGACGAGTCGTCATACCGAAGGAGATACGCCGTACCATGCGTATCCGCGAGGGCGACCCCTTACTGAGATCATTGACACCCGATATGGAGTTCTGCAAGGCTATGGACGAGATAGGGAAAAGGGTACATATAACAAAGAATAACGGGGCTCAATGAGCCCGTAATCCGATGTGTTAACCGCTTGATATTCCTATTAATGCGTTATAATCCAGACCCGGATAACTATATACTTACTGAGCAAGATAATAATAACTCCGAATACACTATTTGACAAAATGATCATCGCTGTGTTATAATGAGAAGCATCGAAAACGCCGTGTTCAGTGTCAGGAGGAGAAAGAGATGATGAAAAGGATTATTTCGGTGATAACAGGCGTTGCTCTTGCATTGTCGGTCTGCATTGGCTGCCCCGTGAACACCGTGGAAGCAGGTCCGGTAACTTCCGCTAATGCCGCCTACGAGACGTCTGAGAATCCCTTCAACTTTCAGGACGACCAGGCAGTCGAGTATGACCGCAGACGCTGGATACAGCCCGCAGAATGGAATTGTCCTAAGATCGACCCGAATGATTACACCGGCGGGATAATGCTCTATTTCGATAAGATAGGGATCGCTCCGGAAAATGCTCCGGGCGCGGTGCAGCGGGTATATTTCAGCATTACAGGTGCAACAGAGCCGGTCAGCCAGATAAAGTTCCACTTCTACTATGACACTCGCCTGACCGTCGTTCAGAATAATAACAAGGCGTACATTACCGCAGGCAGCGGACTAAGCGGCTTTACGACAGGCTCCGCGATGGTCGAGGAAGGTCAGCTCGTATTCTACGCTTATTCTCCGGAGGATATCCTGCTTGGTAACAGCTGCATTTTCACCGTTGACTTCAAGTACCCCGACGATGCCGAGCAGGGAGAGATATACCCCTTCGGTCTGGTATACACGGTAGATGACGTGGCTGCTGACACATTCATCGGCTCACAGCAGGACGACTCGGGCAGGCTCCAGATGACCTATGTATTCACTAAGGGTATCTATAACGGCTATCTGAGAGTTCTCGGTGAGAAAACAACTACGACCACTACCACCACAACTACAACAACGACTACTACCACAGCGGCGTACCAGCTTGGAGATGTTAACGGCGACGGCATGGCGGATTCAGTTGATTCCTCGATGATACTCGTCCACAACGCCATGGCTGCGGACAACAAAAAATATCTTACAGATGATCAGATCTGGTGTGCGGATATAAATGATGATCTCATTGTGGACTCCGTCGACGCCTCACTGATACTCGCTTACAATGCCTATCTCGCAGATGGCGGTGAACAGAGCTTCATCGAATGGTATGAGATGCGTATAGATTAAAACATAACAAGCCCTCGGAAACATATAAGAGTGTTTCCGAGGGCTTGTTTTCAGTTTTCGACCTTAGCTGTAAAGATCGACGTAAGGGTAAAATGTTCCGCGTCTTCCCATCCGGTGTCAAAAATGGTATAATGGAATCCTAAGCAAGTCATCGGACTTCTTTAGACCGCTTGAGACAGTCTAAATTAGTCCAATGGACTAATTTGGAGTATTTTAGACTGACACGAGGAGGAATCGGTATGCAATCGGAAACCACAACAGCGATCACAGCGGTAAAGCATGATGTACGCCTGCCGGATGCGCGGGATCTGATCCCATAAAGGCCGCGGACACAGATGCCGTGCGGTGACCGCGATGATTTCAAGTCCTTCAAATGTAAACATAATCATTCAGAACCGGCTGCAAGCCGCGGCTTTTGATTGCGGCAATGACTTCATCCAGCGAGCGGCTGTCGC
>JAEELF010000018.1 GCA_016288815.1 Ruminococcus sp. | reverse complement strand
TTTCTATCACTTGGTTTTCGGGGAAACAAAAAAGGACTCGATTCCAGTGTTTTCACATTTCGTGAAAACCACTAAAACCGAGTCCGAAACTTTGTGTACTATTTTTTGCCGAGAAAATCGATATTTGCCTGTATTTCGACCTTTAGAGGGGACTGAATCTGCCATTTTGAGAGTTCAAATCCTTACACATGGCTAAAACAGCCCAATGTCATCTATGAAAATCGAAGTAAATTTTTCGAGATTTGGGTAGCAAAAAAGCCCGATATTTCGGGCTTTTTGGGGCATGTCATCAATTTTGTTATGCCATCATGGTGAGACATGAGGGATTTGAACCCTCGACCCTACGCTTAAAAGGCGTATGCTCTACCGACTGAGCTAATGTCTCACATAACCCTTATATTATACCAATATAAGCGAATTTTGTCAAGCACATATTTCATTTTTCAAAAATGTTAAACATCATGGCTGCTTGCACGGTGAGTTTTAGTGCAGTTTGACGAATTTTCAGAATCCGGTTGACATATCGGGTTTGTTATGATATAATATTAAACGTTGCAGAAGTGCTTGTAGCTCAGCTGGATAGAGTGACTGGCTACGAACCAGTAGGTCGGGGGTTCGAATCCCTCCAGGCACGCCATTCAGCCCTTTCACCAGTGTGAAGGGGCTGAATTATTTTTATACGAGTCTTTCCCGAAAGGAACTATATGCGTTTTAATGAACTTGACCTCTCCCAGGAGCTCATCCGCGCGGTCGATGAGCTCGGGTTTGAGGAAATGACAGAAATACAGGAAAAAAGTATTCCCCTCCTGCTCGAGGGCAGAGATGTGATCGGAAGATCCAATACCGGTACCGGCAAAACTGCGGCATTCGGTATACCCGCGGTCGAGAGCATTACCGATCTCGACAGGGGCACCGTGAGGGTACTGGTGCTTTGTCCGACGCGCGAGCTCGCTTTGCAGGCAAACGAGGAAATGCGTAAATTCGCCAAATACAAGCAGGGTGTCAAGACCTCTGCGGTGTACGGCGGGGCAAGTATGGAAAAACAGATACATGAACTCAAGCGCGGCGCGAATATCGTTGTCGGTACGCCGGGGCGCGTTATGGATCATATCCGGCGAAAGACGCTGAAGCTCGGTGATCTTCGTACCGTTATCCTCGATGAGGCTGACGAGATGCTCAATATGGGCTTCCGCGAGGACATCGAGGAGATACTCACCAATGTCCCCGAGGACAGACAGACTGTTCTCTTTTCAGCGACTATGCCGCCGGAAATACTCGCGATAACCGAAAAATACCAGCGTGACCCGGTACAGGTCGCGATCAAGTCCTCGCAGCGGACGGTCGAGCTCATCGAGCAGTTCTACTTTGAGGTGGCGATGGGTCGCAAGACTGACGCTCTCAAGCTGCTGCTCGCGGCGTACTCCCCTGCCTCGGCTATGGTCTTCTGCAATACTAAGGTCATGGTAGATCAGCTCACTGAGGAGCTCGTTAAGGCGGGGTTCCGTGCGGCGGGTCTGCACGGTGATATGAAGCAGATTCAGCGCACTCAGGTCATGAACAGCTTCAAGAACAGGACAACAGCGATACTCATTGCAACTGACGTTGCGGCGCGAGGTATCGACGTCAGCGGTGTGGACGCGGTATTCAACTACGACCTTCCGCAGGACAACGAATATTACATCCACCGTATCGGCAGGACGGGTCGTGCGGGCAAGTCTGGTACGGCGTACACTCTTATCAGCGGAAGACGTCAGCTGTTCGAGCTGAAGGCTGTCGAAAAGTTCATTCACGCAGAAATACGCGAAATGCCCCTTCCTGACAAGGCTGATATACTCTCGCTCAAGAAAGAGGCTATGATACGCGATATTTCCTCCGCTGAGGCTGACCACATAGCTTACGATATCCTCGACAGGCTCGCTTCCGAGGGAGTTTCCGCTAAGGAGGCTGCTGCAAGGCTGCTCACTGCAAGGCTTCGCGCGGAGACAGCTTCCCTGCCGGAGCTCGATTCCGCAAGGCCGCTCAAAAAGGGGAAGCGTTCAGGTGCAAAGACTGTCAAGGTGGACATAAATATAGGCAGGAGCCACCGCATCGCGCCGAATTTCATTCTCGGGGCGCTCGTCGATGCGACGGGTATGTCCGGAAAAGACTTCGGCAAGATAGATATTTTCGACGAGCATACGACAGTTGAGATACCGGAGGCTGAAAAGGAGTACATTCTCGAATCGGCTAATCCGATGAAGATAAACGGGCATAAGGTCGAGGTGAAGCTCTGGAACGGCGTTTCCTACAAGGACAAGCCGCAGAGACGTCCCGAAAGAAACCTCCCTGACCGACGCAGGAGAGCCTACGGCGACAGGAAGAAGTCAGAGGTGTTCTCTGATTATATCCCCGACCGCAAGAAGCGTTCAAAAAAACGGCACTGAGAGGTGAGATTCTATGAGTCAGAAGAAAAAGGGCAATGCCAATGACAAATCTATTTGGCTGAGGATAGGCGTTCTCGCGCTCGCGGCGATAATGTTCATCGGCTACATAATCATGGCTTTCATCTGAGATATGACTGCTGTACGGAGCTTCGGCTCCGTATTTTTTTGCCCGTCCGCCGGAAACGACATATTCTGCGCCCCTTTTGCATTATAATTACTATAGACAAGGAGGCGGGATATGCTGACGATATATGTTGACGTGCTCATCGTGCTCAATCTCTATGTGAGCTTTTTCCTGCTGAAAATAACTGCCAAGCTCATGCATTTTCCTGCGCGGACAGGTCGAACGCTGCTCGCAGCTCTTTATGCGAGCTTGTATTCCCTGCTGATACTCGCGCCGGAGATACCGGCTGTCCCGCTGAACCTCATCAAGCTCGCGTCGTCGATGAGCGTTATCCTCGTGTGCTTCGGAAAGAACGGCTGGAGAAGACTCATCATCGGGACAGGGACCTTCTATGCAGCGAACCTTGCTCTCGCGGGGGCTGTGTTCGCTGTGTATTCGTCGTTTTCGCCCGAAAGCGTTCACATTGCCAACGGGTGCTTTTACGTTGATTTTTCGCTGCTCGTGCTCATCATCACGACTGCGGCGCTGTACGGTGCCGTATGTGCAGTCAGGTATTTTCTCGACCGGGGTGACACGGACTGCGGCGTGTATGAGGTCGTCATACGGCGCGGGAGGGATGTCACGGTGCTGAACGGGCTCGCGGACACCGGAAACTGTCTCGTTGACCATTTCACAGGGGCGCCTGTTATCCTGTGCAGCGGGAAAAAACTCGGTGTGGAGGCAAGCGTCTCCGACCTGCCGAAGGGATTCAGGCTGCTGCCGTGTACGACTGTGACCGAGGACGGTCTGATCCCTGTGTTCCGTCCTGACGAGGTCGTGATACGAAGCAGGATGACCGGCAGGAGAAAATGCGTGGAGGCTATGGTCGGGCTCGGGAATAGCGGCGAGGAGGCTGTTTTCAACCCGAAGCTGCTCAGAATATGATCTAAGGAGGAATATAATGAAACTGCTGAAAATACTCTTCAAAAAGATCCGTGCGCTGCTGCCGGGCGGCGTATACTATATTAACGGGTCGGATACGCTCCCGCCGCCTCTCTCGCGTCAGGAGGAGGAGGCTGTGTTCGTCAGGCTCGTCGATAACGATCATCAGGCCCGGAATACGCTCATCGTACATAATCTGCGTCTCGTCGTGTATATCGCGAGGAAGTTCGAGTCTACGGGGATAGGTCTGGAGGACCTTGTGTCTATAGGTACTATCGGGCTTATAAAGGCGGTCAATACTTTCTGTCCGACAAAGAATATCAAGCTCGCGACCTATGCTTCGCGGTGCATAGAGAACGAGATACTAATGTTCCTGCGGAAATCCTCGCAGTACCGCAACGATCTCTCGATCGACGAGCCGCTAAACATCGACTACGACGGAAATGAGCTCCTGCTCTCTGACGTTCTCGGCACTGAAGACGATATCGTCAACAAGGGCATTGAGACCGAGGCGGAGCGCGAGATACTGCGGGGTGCGGTCTCGGAGCTGTGTCAGCGGGAGCGCGAGATCATGGAGATGAGGTTCGGGCTCATCGACGGAAAGGAAAAGACTCAGAAGGAGGTCGCCGAGCAGATAGGCATTTCTCAGTCCTATATCTCGAGGCTCGAAAAAAAGATAATAAAAAAGCTCAGGGTACGGCTCGAAAGCCTTACCTGAGCCCGGGCTGCCGCTGCTCGGCAGCCTTTTTTCTGTTTCAGTACCTAACTAACGTTTAAATTCGGATATTTTGACGATTTTTTATGCCGCTATTGAAAATCCTGACAGAAAATGCTATAATATATCATGTATAACTATTTTTCGTGTTAGGAGCCTTGGTATGAAGAAATGGACTGTCGGGATGCCGGACAGAAGCGTCGTTAACAAGCTGATGATAAACTGCGGGACTACCTCCCTGACGGCGTCGGTACTCGCTTCGAAGGACTATACTTCGCCTGATGAAGTCGTGGAGAAGCTCAGCGTGCAGGAGTTCTCGGATCCGTTTCTCATCAGGGATATGAAGCTCGCGGCGGACGCGGTAAACGAGGCTATCGAGAATGAGAGCCGTATCTGCGTCTACGGTGACTATGACTGCGACGGAATCATGGCGGCGGTCATGCTGTACTCTTATCTGCTCGAAGCCGGCGCGGACGTCGAGTACTATATCCCTGAGCGCTCCGAGGGGTACGGTCTCAACAGGGAGGCTGTCAGGAGGATAGCCGACAACGGGATAGACCTCATCATAACCGTCGATAACGGTATTTCCGCCATTGACGAGGCTGAATACATCTACGAGCTCGGAATGAAGCTCGTCGTCACTGACCACCACCAGCAGGGTGAGGAGCTCCCGCGGGCGGAGGCTGTCGTTGACCCGCACAGGCACGACGATACCTCCCCTTTCAAGCTGATGTGCGGCGCGGGGATAGTCCTCAAGCTCATCGCGGCGCTCGACGGGGGCGACTACACTATGGCGGTCGAGCAGTTCGCTGACCTTGCCGCTATCGCAACTGTCGCGGATGTTGTTCCTCTGGTCGGCGAGAACAGACTGCTCGTTTCGTGCGGTTTGCAGCTTATCGACCACACTGACCGTCCGGCGCTCATAGCGCTCAAGGAGGTCAGTATGCTCGCTGATAAACCCATTGATACGAGGTCTATCGGCTTCGGGCTCGCGCCGAGGATCAACGCTTCCGGGCGGTTCGGCTCCCCTGCTACCGCTGCGGAGCTGTTCCTCTGTGAGGATTACGATGAAGCTATCGTCACTGCGCAGGAGCTCGATACCCTCAATAATCTGCGGAAGGGCGAGGAGAACACTATCCTCACCGAGATCTACGGGAAGATCGAAGACGACCCGCAGCTCGTCCGGGGAAGAGTCATTTTCCTGTGCGGAGAGGGCTGGCACCACGGCGTCATCGGTATCGTCGCAGCAAGGATAATGGAGCAGTTCGGGAAGCCGACTTTCATCGCGTCCGAGGAGAATGGCGAGATACGCGGTTCGGCAAGGTCGTTCGGGGATTTCTCGGTATTCGCTGCACTGACTGCTGCTTCTGAGGTGCTGGAGAAGTTCGGAGGGCACCCCGGTGCGGGCGGCTTCACGATAAAGAACGGCCTTGCTGGGGAGTTCCGTGAACTGCTTGAGGCTTACGCCATGAAGGAGCACAGAGTCATGCCTGTGGCGGCGCTCAGCGCTGAGTGCAGAGTAACGCCGATGGAGCTCACTCCTAACATGATCGACAGTCTGAGCGTGCTTGAGCCATACGGCACCGGCAACGAAAAGCCCCTGTTCTACCTCGAAGAGGCTAAGATACTCTCTATCATGCCGGTTTCCGGCAACAAGCACACGAAGATACGCTTCCACCTGACCTCGAGCGACTATGAGGGTATGCTGTTCTGGACGCCGACGACGTCGCTGTGCTTCAAGGTGGGGGATGTCTGTGATATAATGGCGAATCTGAGCGTCAACCGGTTCAGGAATGCCGTCAATTCGGAGGTCATCATCGCGGATATACGTCCGCACGGGTTCCAGCAGAGCAGGTACTTCGCGGCAAAGGCTGCATTTGAGGCTTTCATGCGCGGTGAGGAGCTGCCTGAGAATTACTACCCGAGTATGTACCCTGAGAGGGCGGACGTTGTGAACATCTACAAGGCGATACCCGAGGGCGGTGTCGCGGCTGATACGTTGTACATACGGCTCATGATGAGCGGTATAAATTTCTGTAAATTCTGTGTTTCCGTGGAGGCTCTGCGCCAGCTCGGGCTGGTGAGGGTCGATCCGGCAAATTCTAAAATAGAGCGGGTGAAGGTCTCGCAGAAGGCTGACCTTTCGTCCGCACCCGTGCTCGTCTCACTGAGGGCGAAGCTCGGAAAGGAGTGATATCATGAACAACGAGAATAATCCCACCGGTTTCAATGAGGTCGGCGTTCCGATACCGGACACCGCCAATGCCTCGGAGACGGCTGAGTACCTGAAGGATATCCCTGATTACGACGATAATTTCACTATCGAAATGATAATCCAGAAGATACTCACCGACGACAAGCAGTACGACCTGAGCAAGATAATCACCGCTTATGAGTTCGCGGCTAAGGCTCACGAGGGTCAGAAGAGATCGTCCGGACAGGCTTACATCATCCACCCGCTCGCTGTCGCTTATATCCTCCTGGAGCTCGGTATGGACACCGATACTATCTGTGCGGCGCTCCTGCACGACGTTGTGGAGGATACTCCCGCGACCCTCGATGACCTCAAAAAAAGGTTCGGGCAGGACGTGGCGATGCTCGTGGACGGCGTAACGAAGCTGGGCAAAATGCCTATTTTTTCGCGTGAGGAGATGCAGGCTGAGAACATCCGCAAGATACTGCTCGCGATGTCGCAGGATATAAGAGTAATGATAATCAAGCTCTGCGACCGCCTGCACAATATGCGCACACTCAAATACCGTCCTATCGAGAAGCAGCGTGCTACCGCGCTTGAGACCATGAACATCTATGCTCCTATCGCACACCGCCTCGGTATACAGGCCATCAAGGAGGAGCTGCAGGATCTGTCGTTCCACTACCTCGACCCGTATGCGTACTCCGAGATCGAGCATATCCTCGAGAACAAAAAGGAGGAGCGTGAGGCGTTCATAGAGTCGATCAAGAAGCGTATAGTTCAGCGCTTCAATGCTGAGGAATTCGTCGAGCCGCCGCAGGTGGACGGGCGCGTAAAGAGTATCTACAGCATTTACAGGAAGATCTTCCTTAACCATAAGAACATCGACGAGATATATGACAAATACGCTGTCCGTATCATCGTTACGACCGTGGCGGAATGCTACAACGCGCTCGGTCTGATACATGATATGTTCCGTCCGCTGCCTAACCGCTTCAAGGACTATATCTCCACGCCTAAAGCCAATATGTATCAGTCCCTGCACACGACCGTGCTCGGCAAAGAGGGTATCCCCTTTGAAGTTCAGATACGCACATGGGATATGCACGAGACCGCTGAATACGGTATCGCCGCGCACTGGAAGTACAAGGAAGGCATTCAGGGCAGGGACAAGATGGAACAGCGTCTGGCGTGGGTGCGTCAGGTCATCGAGGCTCAGCAGACCTCAGACGACGTCGAGGAGATTGTGCGCATAATCAAGACCGACCTCGCACCCGAGGATATCGTCGTTATGACGCCTAAGGGTATGTCTGTCGCGCTGCCTATCGATTCGACCGTCATCGACTTCGCTTATCGCATACACACGCAGATAGGTCACAAGACCGTCGGGGCGAAGGTGGACGGGAAGATAGTCCCGCTCGATTACAAGCTCCAGACGGGGCAGATATGCGAGATAATCACCAGCAAGGACCCTGCTAAGGGTCCCAACCGTGCGTGGCTCAATATCGTGCAGACCAACGAGGCGCGATCCAAGATACGCTCGTGGTTCAAGAAGGAGCGGCGTGAGGAGAATATCGTCGAGGGCAAGGCTGAGCTGGAGCATGAGTTCAAAAAGAACCACATCTACCTCAATGAATCTGAGTACAATGACTTCCTCTCCGACGATTTCAAGCGTCATAACTGCGAGACGCTCGATGATTTCTATGCCTCTATCGGCTACGGCGGAATCCCGCTCTCCAAGATAATCCCCCGACTCAAGGACAAGTATCAGGCTATGCACAAGGAGGACTCCGTGCCCGCTTCGATACCGCTCGTGCAGCCCAAGATAACCGGTAAGGGCAGCATTGTCCTCGATAAGATAGACGACGTTGTCGTGAAGTTCGCGCAGTGTTGCAATCCCCTACCCGGCGACGATATCGTTGGCTTTATAACCCGCGGGCACGGTATATCCGTTCACACTGTCAACTGCACGAACTACAAGGCTGTGCTCCAGCGCAACGACCCGGAGGAAATGGCACGCTGGTGCGATATACAGTGGTCCGAGAACAGCAATTCACAATTGCAGACGAGCTTTGAGGTCACTGCGGTCGATCGCGTGGGGCTGGTATACGACATCTCGGCGGTGCTGCTCGAGGCAAGAGTGCCGATAGTGCATTCGGCTTCGAGGATACTCAAGAACGGCAACGCGATCTTTGAGAGCACTATCGTCATCTCAAGCACCGAGCAGCTCAAGAACCTCTTCGAGAAGCTGCGCAGGATAAAGGGCGTCATCACTGTCGAGCGCTCATCGATTTGAGGAGGCAGCTATGAAGATACACACTTTGCAGCTCGGTGAGCTGCGTGCGAACTGCTACCTTGCAGAGACTGCTCCGGGACGCTGCGTCGCGGTGGACATCGGCGGGCAGGGTCGGCTGCTGCTCGAGTATATGACCATGAAGGGTCTGCACCTGTCAAAAATACTGCTCACGCACGGGCACTATGACCACTTCGGCGGCGTCGAGGAGGTCCGCAAGGCTACCGGGGCGGAGGTCTATATCCATGCGGCAGACGCAATGATGCTCGAGAGCGAGGTGTATTCCCTGCACGGCTCTATCTCCATTATGCCGTTCACCCCTGTGACGGATTACACTGCTGTTTACGGCGACTGCTACATCAACGACGGGGACTGTGAGTTCAGAGTCATCCACACTCCCGGGCACTCGAAGGGCAGCGTCTGCTATACCTGCGGGGACGTGATGTTCTCGGGGGATACGCTGTTCTGCTGCTCTGTGGGCAGGACAGATTTCCCGGGAAGCAACCCGCTAGATATGGTCAATTCCCTGAGACGGCTCTATGAGCTTGACGGCGATTATAAGGTCTATCCGGGGCATAATGACCGCACTGAGCTCTCCTACGAGCGGCAGGCTAATCCCTATATGAAAAGATTCAGAGGATAAATATGAATGATAACAATAAAATGCCGGTCATTCTGATCGGCAATTCTTTTAAGTACGAGGTCGAAGCGACGCTCAAGATGTTCTTTCAAGGAGAGCGGTTTGCGTTCTCCGAGGGCGCGGATGATGTTTGCTGGGAGGACTACGTTATAGCTCGTACCGCTGAGGAGAACGGCTCCACACAGATAAGTGCGGAGGTATCGCTCGGAGGAGTAAAAAAAACGCTGGCGGACGTACTCCCCTGTACTGTTGAGAGTGACAAGGGAAAGGTCGAGCATGAGCTGTGCCGTCTGCTGTTCCATATCCTGCGCGAGATGACTGGCATTGCTCCGCCGTGGGGTCTCATGACGGGGATACGTCCCGTGAAGAAGGTCACAGAGCTTATGGCGCAGGGGCTGGATAAAGATGAGATTGAAAGGCGGCTGACGGAAAAGTATGAGCTCACGCCGAAAAAGTTCAGGCTCGCATATGAGACGGCGGTTAATCAGCTGCCTATCCTCGACAAGATAGACAGCAGGGCGGTCAGTCTTTATGTGTCTATCCCCTTCTGTCCGACGAGGTGCAGCTACTGCTCGTTCGTGTCGCACTCGATGGATTCCGCTATCAAGCTCATGCCGGAGTACGTCGATGCGCTGTGCAGGGAGCTCGTGATAACAGGCAATATCGTCCGCGAAACAGGGACAAAGATCGACACTATCTACTTCGGCGGCGGCACGCCTACGTCTATCTCCGCGGAACATATCCGCAGGATAATGGAATGCGTGCAGGAGAATTTTGACCTCGGGAGCGTTCGTGAGTACAGCTTCGAGGCGGGACGTCCCGATACTATCACTGAGGAGAAGCTCCGCGTGATAAAGGAGCTCGGTGCACAGAGGATATCCGTCAATCCGCAGACGCTCAACGATGATGTGCTGCGGGTCATCGGCAGAAGGCACTCCGGCGAGGACGCGATAAGGGCGTTCGAGCTGGCAAGGAAGGTCGGGTTCACGAATATAAACACTGACCTTATCGCGGGTCTGCCGACGGAGTCGCCGGAGAGCTTCCGGCATACCCTCGACACGATGATCGGACTCGACCCGGAGAGCATTACCGTTCACACGCTGACGATAAAGCGTGCGGCTGACCTCTACCGCGACGAGGCAGGACGTCAGCAGAGCCCGGCTGCGGAAATGGTGGAATACAGCGTGGAAAAGCTGATAAGCAGCGGGTATCTGCCGTATTATATGTACCGGCAGAAAAATACGCTCGATAACCTCGAGAACGTCGGGTACGCGAAAAAAGGCTTCGAGAGCTGCTACAATATCTTCATCATGGATGAGACCCAGACTATCCTCGGGGCGGGTTGTGCGGCTTCGACGAAGCTCGTCTACCCCGGGGGAAGACTCGAAAGGATACACAATTACAAGTTCCCGTATGAGTACATCAAGCAGTTCGATAAGCTAATGGAAAAGAAAGCGGAGGTAGTGGAATGCCTGAAAAAAATCAACTGTACACCGCTGAGATAACGGGCATAACGTCCGAGGGGAGCGGCATTTGCAGGATCGACGATATGGCTGTTTTCGTGCCTGATACGGCTGTCGGGGACGTCGCTGAGATCAAGGTGGTAAAGGTGCTGAAAAGCTACGGCTACGGTATCGTCAGCCGTATCATAACGCCATCGCCTGACAGGATAACGGTCGATTGCGGGGTCTATAAAAAATGCGGCGGGTGCGTTTTCAGGCACATCTCGTATGAGGCGGAATGCCGGATCAAGGACGGTATCGTAAGAGACGCTTTTGAACGTATCGGGCACCTGACTTCCAAGGAGACACTGCCTATTTTCGGGTCGGAGGAGACAGATGGCTACCGCAACAAAGCGCAGTATCCCTACGCCGACTTCAATTATCCAGATAATAATGTCTTCCCGGAATTCGGGTTCTATGCGCCGCGATCGCACAGGCTCGTTCCGGTCATGTACTGTAATTTGCAGCCGGGCGTTTTCGGGAGTATTCTCAGGCTTTGCAGCGAGGAGCTCGGTACGGGTGAGTTTCGCTGCATTACGCCCTATAATGAGGAGTCCGGCAGCGGAGTGCTGCGGCACGTCTACATAAGGCAGGGCTATCACAGCAAAGAAATTATGGTGTGCTTCGTCGTCGCGAAGGATTCGCCGAAGATTCGCGGGGCGCTTTCCGGTCTCGGTGCTAAAATAGTCAGGGATATACCCTCTGTTTGCTCGGTCATGCTGAATATCAACCCGCAGAAGACCAATGTTATCCTCGGCAGGGAGACTGTCTGTCTGCTCGGCAAGCCGGTCATCGCGGACGTTCTCTGCTGGGTGCCAGTCAGACTCAGTCCGCAGAGCTTCTATCAGGTCAACACTGCACAGGCGGAGCGCCTTTTTGCCGAGGCTAAGCGGCTCGCGGCTCCTCAGAAGAACGAGCTGCTTCTCGATCTTTACTGCGGAGCTGGTGCTATAGGTCTTTCAATGGCGGATTCAGTGGGGAAGGTCATTGGTGTGGAGGTAGTCCCGCAAGCAATAGAGGACGCAAAGGCTAACGCGGAGCGTGCTGGTATCACGAATGCTGAATTCTTCGCAGGGGACGCCGGCGAGATAGCGGCGAGGTTCGCTGCGGACGGTACTAAGCCTGACATCATCGTGCTCGACCCGCCGCGCAAGGGGTGCGACGTAAAGACGCTCGATGCGTGTATTGAGATGTCGCCATCACGGATAGTCATGATTTCCTGCAACCCCTCGACTGCTGCCCGTGACGCAGCTTACCTCTGCGGAAAGGGATATTCGCTCGATGTTCTGCGTCCTGTGGATATGTTCCCGAGGACGAGGCACGTTGAGTGCGTGGTGTTGATGTCACGGCAGAAAACATAAAATGCCGATTTATCGCGGATAATTGGCATTTTGTAGTTCGGTAAACAACCAAAATAAGCACTCATTTTCTGTATGCGGGAACACGTAATATCACCTAAAGAGATACAGACAGCATTTCGGCGCACTCGCGATATAAACAGTCTTTTTAAGCACTCGATTTTTTGTGCTTAAAACTGCTGTT